>JASHWM010000233.1 GCA_030044075.1 Candidatus Rhabdochlamydia sp.
CCGATCTAGAAAGTGCTTATATTTAAGTGGGAGCCCTTCTTCAAACCTGTCCTGATAAGTCGTTGTCTCAGCAAAAACAATCGCATTTCCTGTTCTGTTTGAACCTCGCGAGGAAATATAGATCACATCAATATCTTCGCCTTGATCATTTTGACATGAAAGAGCGGCCGCATCACCCCTATTGAGGATAGCGCCTCTCCGCTCATTTGCCAACTCAGGCGTCAGAGGGTCGTAACCAGAGAAAAATGATTTGTTTAAAGTCTTGGAGACAACTGTTCCAACACGCATGGAAAATTCGTGGTTTGCCTCCCTGCAGTAGTCTGTTACTGAGGAATAATTAGGTCTTAAATTTCCTGGAAATATAGAACGGATCATTATTATAAACCCACATTAAAAGATAATAAAGTTGCATCCATTATACTAGGCCATCTCTTTTATATCAGTGATATTTGGCCAAATACCTAAAATTTTAGTATTTAGAAGAAATCAATGTCTATCCCTGCTAGCACATATCTAATAGTTTTAGGTTTTTAGAAGTTTTAATAGTCCAAATAAATAATTATATTTTTATTAATAATAAAGATTCCAAACTTCCATTTCCGGGAAAGTTGATCCATCCATCAGATTTTCTTGACATCAAACAAAAATTTTTACTTTAATTGCTTATTTTGCAAAGCAATTGAGGTAATATCGTGAACTTCTTTTCCAAAATAAAATTCCTTAGCATAGGTGTCTTTTTTTGCAGCACAGGCCACGCGCAAGATGCCATTCAGGCAGGTTCTGCTTATTTTCAGACAATTAATTCATCTGATGGGACTGCTGCAGGACAGGATGAAACGTATTATCCGCGTGTTGCAGCTCCCAACAAAGTAAGTGCAACCTCGTTCTATAACCAAGACAGCATCCCAGCAGCGGGCATCCCGCCCGTGTTCCGCCTCCACTCCTGGATGGGAGGCGCTATGCTCTGGGCTACCGGCCAGGTTGAAACAGGCAATAATGGATATTATGTCGCAATACCAGGAAAAGTGCAGGTGAATGGCCAGACGCAGACATGGCCTTCTCCCATATTTCAACAAGGCCCTGTCATTGCAGACCCCATTGTCCTATCCTATTCATCCCCACCAAATGTTCCGAACACCAACCCTTTGACGCGTGGTATTCATATCTCCGTCCCCTACCCTTATCTTGCTCCCGATACCCCTTACGGCCCTTTGTGCCAATCTGAAAGCAGCTCGTGGAACACGACGCCGCTTGCTGTTTATAGCGACCCGATCCCGACCATTCTTGTATACCCTAGCGCAAGCGCCCCTGTTGATGGTATGGCCTCAGGTGATTCGATCTGGCAACCTATTGCAATGCTTGTAGACAGCATGGGAGACTACAGCGTAGACCTCATTTATCAAAACCCTTCCAGTCCCTATCAAAGAAGCGGTGGAGGGAGCTATATCAAATGTACGGTCGTGCAAGGATCTCCTTATGTTTTTTGCGAGTGCCTTGGAGTCAAGTATGTCGTAGTCTCAAACCAGATCACCACATCCTCATCTGTTAGCGGCCTGATCCAACCAGCAACAGCGCCGCAAACCATTCCAACATTGGACTCCGAATTTCAATATTCACTTTTAGGGGGCAATCAGGTTGATCCAGGCCAATTCGCAGAAGGGATCACTCTAAACCCTCTTTCCAATCCTCCAACGGTTGGGCAAGGACAGGACAACTATACGACATGGGCCGTCTACTTCAACAGCAATGAAGGCTCCTTTACTCCCGGTTCTGTCACAACATCTCCTCAGAACAGCTACTTCACCATCGATGATACGACAACAAAGTTCTATTTTGTCATCGCCGCCCTTCCAACCATCTACAAATATCCCCACCAGGGAGCGCCCTTTGACACCTATTCCGATGCAATCTCACAGCCAGGATATGACGTGGTCAGCTACGCGAAAAACCTTGGGCTATATGCATTCAACTTCATTACAAATACAAACGTCTCTTATGCCGTCACGGGCCAGACTTTTTTACAGACAACCTATGCTCCAACGCTTACCCAGCGCTATTCGTCAGGACATTCTGTTGCCGATCCAACAAAGACCGTCATGAGCCTGATGCCCCATCACTACCAGTCGCAAGTGTTCGACCAGACAACAGGGCTTGCTCCACCAGTTCTTCCTGCTTCGCCAAACTGGAGCGCATTTTCTCCTACAAATACAACGGACCTTTTTTATTGGACAGTAAGAGGAAATCTCTACACGATCTTGGGCTCGAGCTTTGCCACCCAGTACATTTTTTCCAATTTCCTTCCAACGATGCCCCCTCCCTATTGGACAGATCCGGTATCCCTTGGAATGAACAGTTCTCCTTATGCAAGCACGACGATCGGACAACTTCTTTTTGACAGCCTTGACAATGAGTATGTCAATAACCTTGCTTCATCGACCTATGTTCCGTGGAATACAGCCTATGCAACGCAAGACAAGGGGATCTATGATGTTGGAAAGTCGCTTGCAAAAGCAGGAAAACAGCTCGGGCTGCTCCTTCATTTCATCCAGGGCTATGAAGATAATACTGTCAAGCCAACAAACACGTTCTATAATTTCTTTGGAAATGGAACGGCGCCAACCACCGGCAACTGCCTTTCAAGTTGCTCGTTCTATTCGACTCCCTATACAAGCCTGTATGAACAGCAGTACAATAACAACTTCAGTGCAACGCCCTCACGGCCAGGTGCGTTCAACCCTTGCGCAGGCATTAATCCAAGCAAGACGATGATCCAGGCGCTGCGGGACTCCTTACAGACCTCTGTGATGGGCTCTACAAATCCCCCTCTCCCTGGAATGCAAGGCGCGATCAATGGCTACTTTGGCACGCAGCCCGTCATCTGCTCGGGAGGCTATAAGCTTGCGCATTTTGCCTATTATGATACTCTGGCGCATTTGGTGATGCTCTATCCGTCATCAGGCGACCCATCGCCTCCTGTCCCCTGGCCAGGCAGACTTGCGACCATCCCCCTGCACGCAGGACCCGGCGGAGTATGGGAATCTTTTGGAGTGGCGGACGCATTTAACGACCACCACTATCAGTATGGCTGGTGGCTCAGCGCTGCCGCGCTGACAGCACTCTACGATGGCTCCTGGTCATCAACTCCAACAGCCGGCGGAGCTACCCCGCCATGGGCTGATAAAACAAAGTATGGCTCGGCAATCGACCAGCTTGTAAAGGATATTGGCTACGATCCCTCGATCTCTTCCAGCTTTTATTCCGATAACAATAACCTGATGTATTTTGCAAAAATGAACTTTTTCGACCAGTGGGCAGGACATGGTTGGGCCGATGGGATCCAAGCGACCATCGCTGGAGGAAATGGCGGCCATAATGAAAACTCCATTGGAGAAGCACTTCAGGCTTATGCTTCGATTATTCTTTGGGGAATGGCAACACAGAGAAAGGCTATTGTCGACCTGGGCATCTACTTGTATACGACCACATCGTATGCGATGGACTCCTACTTTTTCGACAAGAACCTAAATTACAAAAATGGGGGCCCGTCCTTCGTGCCGACCATTACGACAACCTCGCCTCCGTCCGGATATACTTTCGGTCTTGGGTTTTGGGACTACACGATCCACAGTACAACTCCTCCAACAAGCGGGACGCCGAAGATCTCGCAGGCAGTGATCAACTATAGCGCCGATTTTGGACAAACACCAGAGAATGTGAAGCTGATCAATGCTTTCCCGGTCAACAGCTTTTCACTTGTGTTTGGAAGGAACCAGACCTATTTGAACGCTTGGAACCATGCAATGGACACTTGCGCCTTCAACAGCACCATCACATCAATAAACTCTGCTTGCTGGACAACGGCGTTTGTCTCTACTTTCAATATGCTCCGAGCGCTTGGTGGAAATACAACCTCGATCGGGATCCCTCAGTCCCCCTGTCCTCCTGCGACATCTTCACTGACCCCTTACAAGGCCATGGTCCAATTGTTCACGACAGGAACAAACAATGGATGCCCTCCATGGGGGTCGACGGGCGGTACCTATGCTGATCCAGGGCAATCGATCAACGAGGTCCTCCATTTTCTCCATATCATTGACCACTATGGGACACCTGATTGGAATTACTATGGAGAGAGTACAACTTCCAATTTGATTTTTACCGCCGCCTTTACCAAAAGCGGAACGACCACCTGTTTTGCCTTCAACCCCACACTGTCTCCCATTAAAGTACAGTTTTATAAAGTGGTCGACAATTCAGCAGTAGGCTCTTCGTTTACAGTGAATCCAAAAAGATGGGCAAGTACACAATTACCATAGGAGAAAAAAATGAAAAAACTAACGATCCTGGCAATGTTGCCGATCATGCATATTACGGCAGCGCAAAATAAACAAGAGACACAACCTGTGCCTCCGCCGCCTCCGCCTCCCAATTTGGAGGGGCACTACCAGGTACAAGATGCTTATGGCGTGAGCCTCTCTTTGTCTGCACTTTACTGGAAGCCTTATGAAGAAGGACTCGACTTTGTGATCCAGAACCAAGGATCGACAGGCCTTGTTAACAATGCATCTGTCAGAAGGGCTCCCTTTAATTGGCATTGGGGATGGAGAGCAGGACTTGGTTATCAAATCCCTCAAAAAAAGATGAACGTCGAGGCCTCGTGGACCCACTATACTTCCAAAGGTTCTAGCTCTCCGAGCGTCGACCTCCCCCTGACACTTTTTAGCGTGTGGAGCCTTCCTACAGGAGGAGCAATCCCTCCTGTTAATTTCGAGCAGCAGGCAACAGCGCACTCCAGGCTTTTCTTGAACGTGGTCGATCTAGGGCTCAGCGGAGTATTTGCTCCACGCCCCTTCCTTGATATCACTCCCTACATAGGCCTTTCCACTGCTTGGATCCACCAGAAGTTCAACTTCAACTTAGCAGGGGGGCCAGGGCTCAACGGACATACAACCCTCGATGACAAGATCAGGATGAAAAATGATTTCTGGGGCATCGGCCCTAAGATCGGTATGGACACTTTATGGGACCTCGGCTATGGGTTCGGAATTTGCGGAAATTTCAACCTCTCCCTTCTTTATGGGTTCTTCAAACTCAAGCAACAGGAGACAGCAGAGTTCAGCGGTCTTGAACCTCCTACAACATTCCTTGACCTTACTCACAACCTGTTCCATATTGCCCGCCTCAATTTCGATACATTGATCGGCCTTCGCTGGGACAAAATGTTCCAAGACGGCAGATACCATTTAACGGTTGAAGCAGGTTGGGAAAACCTCATCTTCTTAGGACAGAACCAGCTGATGAGATTCCCCTCTCAGATCAACCAAGGCATCAACTCTTCTGGCAAGGGAGACCTGACCATCCAGGGAGGTTCAGGAAGAGTCGCTTTCACATTCTAAACATCTCGCGTAGGCGCAGCCATCATGTGATGGCTGCGCGACTCCTAAAAAAAATCCAAAGAAAAGAAAAATCCCTTTGGGTATAGTCCACCCCATTCTTCATTACAAAATAGAAACCTATGTCATTATGTCCATGCTGTTCAAACAGGCCTTTTCAATCCTGCTGCGGCCCATTCCTTGAAGGAAAAGAGCTTCCTAGAACTCCTGAAGAGCTGATGCGCTCGCGTTATACTGCCTTTACCCAGGCGAATGTAGACTACCTTGCCAAGACAATGCGGGGAATCCCAAAATTTGATCCGGAAGAAACAAGGCTCTTTGCAAGCAGGGTTCAATGGCTTGGCCTGCAGGTCGTAAAAGCTTCTATGGAAGACGGCAAAGGACAAGTCGAGTTCATTGCCAGATATTCCGAAGGAGGGGGCGACCTTCTCATCCATGAGATCAGCGACTTCGAGCTTATTGAGGGAGCTTGGTATTATACCGGAGGGGAGCATCTGGAAGATGCAAGAAAAAAGGGAAAAGTGGGCCGCAACGACCTATGTCCTTGCGGCAGTGGAAAAAAATACAAAAACTGCTGTTTCAAGTGAGCAGCAGTTTTTCTAATATCTGTTGCGCTCTCTCATCCCGTCGCGGTCGTTATTATAATAGTTCTGTCTTTGATCGTGATAGTGCAGGTGGACCTCTTCCTTCTGTGGTTGGAAGCTGTTCTGATAATCGGAAATAAATGCAATGAAGGTTTTAAGAACGCGCTCATCGACAAGAGTGTTGTCGGTCAGTTTTACTTCCCAAAAATTCACATCTCCATAATCGGCCCTTTTTAATTTTGCGATCACAAGCTTTTCATCCCAGGCAGACGTCATCACAAACTTGTTGTCATCGGTATTTAGAAAAGCATGGGCGACGACTTTACTTTTTTCATAAATCGCAAACTTCGCTCTGGCCTTCGTCCAAAAATGGCCTTCGATAAGGCCGATGGTGTTGCCGTTGTCATCGTATACATCGATGTTCATTGCCCAGGCAAATAAAGTTCCAAGGGAGAAAAACCGGGTAATCCCTCGGGAGAGATGGTTGCCTTTGCCATCGACATAGTCATAGTAGTACCATGGGGTCAAGTTTCCGGTCCTGACAATTTTGCCCTCGGGGGCGTCAAATTCAAATTCTGTTGAAAACCAGTAGGACTTTTTTACCACGCTGTATTTTGCACTATTGCTGCCATCTGGATCTTCCGAGGCGCAAAGTGAGGCAAACAAAAACAAAGAGAGAACAAAAAGAGATGAAAATTTCATAAACATCCTAGATTTTATTTGAAAAAGAAATCGTTGATTTCGTTGTTAATGAAAAAACATCGCAGGATTATTACATGGTTTTCATTTTTTCTTGGAAGAAAATAGAAGCTAACTCTTCTTTTTCATCTTTGCCTTATGGAGCAAGTCCATCACTTCATCATCTTCGACTTGGAAAAACTCTTGGTAAAATTGCCCAACCGCTTGAAACTCATACGGCTTTTCAAGACAGACGACCTCATCGACCTGCACTTTAATTTTCTGATACGTGTCGGGGGCCGATACAGGCACCGCAACAATGATCCGGCTCGCGTTATTTTTCCTGACAGATTCGATAGCTGCATGCATGGTGGCCCCTGTGGCCAGGCCATCATCAACTATAATGGCAATTTTGCCTTTCAAGGGGATTTTCTCTCTGTCCTTTCTATAGAACTTCTCCCTTTGTTCAGCTAATTTTTTCTCGCTTTCTTCTGCCCGGCGAATATAGTCTTTCGACACCCCCAGATATGCAATTAAGTCTTCATTGTAAAAGCAATCTCCTGAAGAAGTGATGGCGCCAATGGCAAGCTCGGGATTATTTGGAGCGCCAATTTTTCTCACGCAGAGGACATCCAAAGCGAGCTCTAAGATTTCCGCAAGCGCATAAGCCACAACAACACCTCCTCTTGCAAGTCCCAGGACCACTGCATCAGGGTTCTGATGGTACTGCTTCATCAAAGAAGCCAGCTTTTTCCCGGCTTCCATGCGGTCTTTGAAAAACATACCTCCTCCACAACTTCGGAAAAGATCTCTCTAAGTCCATATTATGAGGATTTGAAAAAATAAAAATAAAAATTTGATTGACGAAGCATTCCTTCTCAGTTCATATCAAATGGAATTACTTGATTTACATAGCAGAGTTTTTTCTTATGGCGCAGCTGCCCAAAAATATCACGAAGGAAATCTCTATAGATCTTCCCAAAGAAAAGATCTCCCTCGACGGCATTGTAGCTCTGCCTGAAGGCGCAAAGAAAATCATCGTTTTTGCCCATGGGAGCGGAAGCGGGCGGAATAGTCCCAGGAACCAATTTGTCGCAAGCGTTCTGCTTAAGCACAATCTGGGCATCCTCCTCATGGACCTTTTGACTAAAAAAGAAGAGGCGATTGACGAGCTTACAAGCGAGTATCGTTTTGATATCCCCCTTTTAGCAAAAAGATTGACTGGGGTTGCTGAATGGATTGGAAGGAATGTGGCAACAAAACATCTATCTGTGGGTTATTTTGGAGCAAGCACAGGAGCTGCAGCAGCACTTATCTCTGCTGCCGAAGAAGGGACCAATATCTTTGCAATCGTTTCTCGAGGAGGGCGTCCGGACCTTGCGGGAAAAGTTCTCACCAAGGTCAAGGCCCCAACGCTCCTTATTGTCGGCAGCTACGACTATGAGGTCATAGACCTGAACAATCTTGCCTTTGAGCTTTTACGATCAGAGAAAAAAATGGAGATCGTAAAAGGCGCCACCCATCTTTTTGAAGAACCGGGCACTCTAGAACAAGTAGCCGACCTTGCAGCGCTCTGGTTTGTCCAACACTGAAAAACAGCTTAGGCCTTCGGGTCCTTGATAGAATAGTCCGGGTCAACAAAGGAAAAGAAAACATTAAGAGCTTTCTCAGCAATTTGACTTACATCGCCCTTCCCCTCTTCATAATAATCAAATTCAAAACCTGATATCCGATGCTCGAGCTTCTCGTTATAAAAACCATATCGATAGTTTCCTTGCGAATAGCGCCCCACCTCTCTTAAGGCATCTTTTAATTTTGTTGCCACAACCGCACAATTCTCAATTTTACTTTGAGAAACTCTCTCAATGTGCTCCATATTTTCCTTGGAAAAAACCGTATCTGTCGGTCTTTGCCAAATAATACGGCCAGAGGAAAGATTTTGATCATATTCGACTTTCACGGAAACATTGCACATTCTTAAAGGTGTCATGCCTTCTTCACTCAGTTTAAAAAAAATTAATGGAATAACGTAAGATGGGATGTTCAAACGCATCTTGAAAAAACCGCAGAAAAAGATAAAGCATTTATTATTAAAGCGAAACAAAAAAAAATTCTTTTTCCTCCTATCATAAAGATGCAGTAGTAGCAAAAGAAATTGATTTGATCTTTGTTTTTATTTAAACTGAACCATATTTCATGAAACTCTACTACGAGGGTATTTTAATGTTTTCGGATGAAAAAGTTAAAAGGACTCTCCAGCGCACTCTCAGAACGTCCTAGATTTTCCAAAGTTAGTAAATTAAAAAATATTATGAACAGAAGAACTGAATTAAAATATTTATTTCTTATATTGGTTATTTTTATCGCAGCATGTATCGAAACGGACATTTATTTGCCCGCATTCCCTGACATGATGAACTGGTTTTCCGCTTCAGAGGGAGCCATCCAAGGTCTTCTTACGTGGAACTTTGTTGGGATCTGCGTATCAGGCCCTTTATATGGTCCTATTTCTGATGCTTTTGGAAGAAAAAAACCTCTCATCGTTTCTCTTGGGATGTTTTTAGCAGGAAGCCTGATCACTGTTTTTGCGCAAAACCTCGATCAAATGCTTTGGGGAAGGATACTCCAGGGACTGGGAAGCGGGGGCTGTTTTACTCTTGGAACAGCAATTATTTTTGACGCCTTCCAGAAAGAAAAGGCGATCTCGGCAACCACAAAGCTCAATACCATCATCCCCCTCATCATGGCAGGGGCGCCTATATTAGGCGGGTACCTTAACCAGTCCTTTGGATTCCGTTCGAACTTCTTGACCATCCTGATTTTTGTTGCAGTAAGCCTTTTCATCTGTCTCTTCTTTTTTGAAGAGACGCTTCCCCAGGAAAAAAGGACGAAGCTTCAAGTAAAAAGCGCTGCAAATGATTTTAAAGTGGCGCTCAGCAACCTTCCTTTTTGGCAGGTAACGCTGATTGTCAGCATTCTTTTTTCAGGGTATATCGCCTTTCTTTCAGGAACTGCTGTGCTGTTTGTTGTAGAGTTTGGGATGAGCAAGGCCCTCTTTCCTTTTATCCAGGGTGCTATCCTGGGAGGATGGGTCCTGGGAAGCCTCTTCCTAAACAAAGCCGTCTCAAAGTGGGGAATTCCCAAAGTGAAAAAAATTGGGACATCACTCACTGTAGCAGGAGGCCTTATCGTTTCTGTGATGTCGGTGTTTTTCTCTAGAGATCCCTATCTTTTGACAACAGGGATGGTCCTTTATTCCTTTGGCGCGAACTGGATGATTGGGCTATATTTTCCTGAGGGAATGGAAATCCTTCCCCATATCAAAGGCGTGACTGCAAGCCTCCTCACCAGTGTGCGGTTGCTAGCCGCAGCTCTAATTGTTGGGCTCTCAAGCGCTCTTTATAACGGAACGATCTACCCTCTTGCGGCCATCATCTTTGGGACGATCGCGATCACCCTGCCGACGGTTCTTTTCTATGAAAAAAGACAGGGTGAAAGCACCAGTGAAAACCGCCCTCTTTCTACCCCGACTTCTATCGGCCATTAGAAGAGAGGCGCTCTGAAGTGCCCTCTAGAAGCTCCAAGTAGCATCTGTCTACTAGGAGCTTCAAATTTCTTTGATCCTAAGCCACTTACGTACTTCTTTTTGTAATGACCTTCTAAATTTTTTTCAAGTTTTTAATAATTAGATACTTAGTGAATATTTAGCACGAATCTTATATAAATATAAATTGAATATTAAATTAATTTATTATATAATTAATATATAATTAACATTTATTTACGAGTCAAAGATGAATAATATTACTGATAGTACAGGAGAAGCAAATCCTTCCTCCCAAAATTTTGAAGCAAATTCCCTGAACTCTTATAAATCCGCAATAGCAGTTGCAAAATTCTTAAAAAAAGTCTCTGAAATTGAAGATATAGATAAACTGACAGAAGATGAGGCTAGGAAAATTTTTGAAGTTCTTGCGGATAATCAAAGGTCATCTTCTTCTGATTCGTTATCATCATCTTCTGATGAGCTTGATTCGTTATCGAGTTCATCTTCTTCATTAAGCGACGTATCCATTTCCTCCTCTTTATTAAGGGACTATTCTATTGATTCAGATGATTCGGCATCCTCAGCTTCTACCGATACGATAACCTCATCTGATTATGATTATTCACCTTCACCTACAAGCTCGGATGACGAAGATGACTCCATGGAAGACCTTACTGTAGATGAGTATATTCAAATCATCAGAGAAAACCTCTTGGGTAAATAACCCATAGGTTTTTTTCTTAATAATAATTCTAATTTTTGGGGGTAAAATGTATAAAGTTACCGGCAGTCCAGAAGTTGTGAACCCTCTCCCTCAAGAAACTCCAGAAAATTCTCTAGATATATCCAAAACTGAAAAAATATGGGCATTTTTCAAAGATAATGCTCTTCCAGAAAAAGAAGATAAGAAAATTCATTTTTTTGACAATCAAAGGTCCATTCCTCCTGATTCGATACAATCATCTGAGGACCTTGCATCATTGCCTATCCCATCTTCTTCGTCGATAGAGTCTCTTTCTTCTGATTTGATCCCCAATCAAGATCTTCCTGCATTCTTCGATGATGATGAATTCGAGATAGAAGAGATCTTCAGCTCCTCTAGAAATAAAACATAATGCTATAGTTATTTTCTAAATAGCTGCCTTGAAGTTTTTATCGTTTGTTCTATAGATTATCTAAACAAAAAATCCTTCGCGATAATCCGCACCCTTTGTTACTTTCAATAAGGCTATTATGGATGTAAAAAGACTATTTCCAGTACTTGGTATCTGCGCGAACCTTATGGCTTTTGAAATAGACCCAAAAGAAAACTGTGCCATTGACCCCCTGGAGGCCTCCCTCTTGGTTCAAGCTGCAAAAGAAGGGATGAGAAATGCTTTTACAAGCAGCGGCAAGAAGACCGATGCCAGGTTTGGGGCGGCAGTCTTAACCACCAAAGGAAATATCTACTATTCGGGCCAGTATTTTTCTGACACCCTCTCTTTGACACTGCACGCAGAGCAGGCAGCACTTGCCCATGCAGCAGCCCACGGCGAATATGGCATAGTTGCCATTGCCTGCCTTGGCAATCTTCCAGCATACCAGCTGAGCGGCGATGTCATCTACCCCTGCAACCTCTGTAAGCAACTTTTATGGGAAAGCTCCCTCCGCTCAGGCCTCAATACTGAAATCCTCATAATCGATGAAAATGAACACATCATAGAAAGATTTTCCCTGTTTAGCTCAATGAACCATCCCTGGCCTATGCCAAGAAGCTCATTGAAAGAAGAATAGAATTCTTTTTTTCTCAAAAAATCATATGATATTTAAGGCAGTTCCTCTATAGTCTATCCTATTTAGAACTTTCCTGAAAAATCCCTGTAGAGATGACTCCATGAGAAAAGTAGTATTTTCTGCGCTTTTAGGACTTCCTGCTCTTTTGCAGGCCGTTTCCATTGAAGGCGATGTGAGCGTCTTTTTTCCCTTAAGCTCCCACTTGCGAAATATTTATGGCAAAGTATGGCCTAATTTTGGCATCACGGTGGACCATGTCCAGCCTTTTCCTGAAAAAGTTTCTTCTTTGTCAATTTTCGGCCAGGTCAATTATCTTTTCAGTTCTGGAAGATCAAGGGGCGGACACCAATCGACCGATATTCAATTAGTTCCTCTTACCCTTGGCCTCAAATGGATCGAAAAAGTGAGCGATAGCGTCGAAGTCTATTTGGGCGCAGCTCCTAGATATTACTTTATGCATATCAAAAACCACTCTTCTTACGTACCTCGCACTGACAATGACAACGGCTGCGGTTTTTATGCGACAACGGGGAGCTTTTTCTACCCAACCGAGCACTTCATGATCGATCTTTTTTTCAGTTATTCCTGGATGAAGTTTAGCGCCCCCTCGTCTTCCTCTTCTCCAGCTTACATAGGCCTTGATACAAATGTTTCGGGTTTTGATCTTGGCGCAGGTTTTGGATGGAAGTTTTAAAAGGGACGCATATAATATTTTTTCGTGATTGCACTTGTTTGGAAAATACTTTTTAGAAAGGAGCTTGTATGAAAGGCCTTCGCTTATTTTTATGTTCCTGCCTTTTGTCCCTTACTACATTGATACTGGCAGATGGTCTAGCACCGACCTACCCCATTCCTGCGTTATCTGGGAGTGGTTCGGATGTTTTTTCCTCGTATAACAGCAAGAACAATCAGTTTTTTCTGACCTGGTATGACGGAGGTGAGAACTACATCTGTTTTGCGATCTACGATACCGAAGGGAATTTGCAATCTATCAACTTCCAGTTGTTCAATGGCCCCGTCTATCCAGAGTCCGACATCATCACTAGTTATAACTTCTTAGAGAACAAATTCTTCCTATCATGGCTAGCCTATCCGCCAAATCCCGCATATGCCATTTTGAGCGCTGACGGCAGTGTAGTTTTAGATCCTCAATCATTTTCTTCAGTTACCGCATCTGGGAACGTTGCGAACTGTTTTAATAGCCGTGACCGGCATTATTTCCTCTCTTGGACGTCTTCAGATGGCTATTCCTATTTTGCCATCATTGATGAACATGGGGGTGTTTTTGTAAATCCCACACAGATCCCAAACACTGTGAACACCGCTACAAACACGTATTGCATTTACAACAGCTTCAATAACCAATACCTTGTTTCCTGGGGTGGAAGCGACGGCATGCCGTTCTTTGCGATCTTCGACAATATGGGAAATCAGCTCAGCGGTCCTACGGGCGTACCCGATTCTCTTTCGTCATCAGGTGTAACAAGCAGCTACAATACCCTCCAGAACCAATATTTCCTCACATGGAAGGATACTTCTCAAAATACTACTTGCGCTATCATCTCTTCAGATGGGGCGATAGTTCAAGGCCCAAAAGCGCTAAACGGCCTTATAGGCTCAGGCGGCGATGTTTGGACGACATATAATATCCAAAACAACCAATTCTTCATTACCCAAAGAGGATCTGATGGGATGACCCCCCTTCTTTTTGTCTCCGATGCACAAGGAAACGAAGTCGTTGGACCTACTGAGATTTCAAACTACGGATGGACTGCTTATGGGAATGTCTACAATTGTTATGATATAAGCCATGATAAGTTCTTCATTTCATGGGGAGCTGTTTGGGAGAACGATTTTTTTTCTCCTTTTCCTAATGGGGCCTACTATACGACATACACAAGTACACCGCCCATCACGCTATCCGGCCAAAGAAAATCCAATCGCTTTGTCAATTATATAGAGTTCTTTAATGTCCTTGAATGGAAACAGAGCCAAGCTTCCTCTGTGGTGAAGTACAATATTTATCGTTCCGGGCAATTGATTGCGACCGTGCCTGCCACGCAAAGAAGTTACGTAGATCATAACCAGCCTAACACCCAGGTTACTTATTCCATAGCATCTGTCGATGAGAACAACCAAGAGAGCGCTTCTGTAAGCACCACTTTTTAAACTTCTCTAAAAAGGTGTGCACAAGAAAAAACTAGAAGGAACCTTTCAAAATGAAAAGTTTTGGCCTTCGGATTATCTGTTACCCTTGAACTACTAGCCTAAGGGATTTTTTAAAAAAGATTTTCCTGTGTGTTTGATAACAGAATAATTCCTCAAATCTTTAATTAATAGCATATTAAGAACTTATTGAACAAAAATTCATTGTGTAGTATCATGAAGTTTAAACTCTCGAATCGAGCGTTTTAACCTCTCGAAAAGGAGAAGTCGATGGAAATTGATTCAGCAAGTCTCGAAGGTGCTTTGGAAGTTTTAGGACAGCTTTTAGAAGATCGTGGCCTCCATTATGAAGTAGTAGCTATTGGAGGTGGGAGCTTGCTCCTTCTAGGGCTTATCCAGAGAACAATATTGGTGCATTACACAAGACACCTCGGCTATTTTTGAAATTGAAATCAACCAGGTGATCGAGGGCATTCATGCATCTGATTAAGAAATTCGATCAAAATCTACTTAACCTTGCATGGAGCCTCTGGACAGAATTGGGTGTCGCCGGAAACAAACAAAGCCATCAAGACGTTCTTATTTTGATAGAAGAGCTGATTATCTTTACGAGTGTTTTAGCTGAAATAGACCCTCGCCTTCGTGACGAGTCACTAGATTGGTGCGCGCAATATAATCATTTTATTTCAATAAGTCGTTTAAAATCTTTGATGAAAGATTTTGAACTAACTATGGAGCCATTTTCTAAATATGCTTCAAGTTTAAATAATATCACTGGAACTAATTTGCCAATTTTTATGGGCACTCCTCCATTAAAAATTCACTTGAGCCATAAATCTATCTTGCGACCATACGCTTCTTCTGCATTACTGAACATCCGGGCAAGATCTATATTTGGCACCGGTGCCAGAGCAGATCTTGTGACCTTTTTTCTCGTTCATCTAAATATTGATTTCTCTATTGCAGAAGTAGCAGAGACCGGCTATTCAAAAAGAAATCTTTCCGAGGTGTTAGATGATTTGCATTTTGGGAACCTCTTTGATAGGTTCATGCAAGGAAATCAGCAGCGTTACAGGCTCAAAAAAAATAGTCCTCTAGTCGAGATGTTAAAACCTATCCCTAAGTATGTGCCATGGCATCTTATCTTTAAAATATTGTTGGAATTAAGGGCTTGTATTCATGATACAGACAATAGTGCAGATAGCACGAAAGTAGTGGCTCTCCGAAATTGTATGAAAGAGCACGAAATGTCTCTTCAAAAGCTAGGACTAAATCCTCCTCCCTTTGAAAATAACTTTGCGCTGTATTTAGAAAACTTTAGCCAATGGGTCCTTAATTGGACGGACCTTCTTGCAAAAGGCAAAAAAAACATTTAGTGCTTCTCTATCAATTTTTCTTCGCCAAGCTTTACTTTAAAAGATTCGTATCCTT
>JASHWM010000021.1 GCA_030044075.1 Candidatus Rhabdochlamydia sp.
TAAGGTTGCTTAAGCCTTTTTCATTCAAGTGGCGCACAATTCCAGAGCCGATAAAGCCTGCAGCGCCTGTAATAACAATAAGCTGGTCATCGTAAATTTTCTTTTTCATAATCGGTCTCAAGTAAGAGCTTTTATAACTGTTATATAACAGTTATTAATATTTTTAAGATGAAAATGTATACCAATTTTCTTGCTGCCTCACAAGAAAACTTGCGGAGAAAAAATCCACACCTGGCAAAGAGGGCGCATCCATCCTCTCTTTAGAAAAGCAAAAGAAGCTAGATCCGCTTCCCGTCATGACAGCACCACCGAACCCGATGTCTAGCAAACTCTTTCTAAACTCAACTAGGTCCGGCCGTACCTGAAAAGCAGAGAACTCCAGGTCATTATAAGGTTCAAAACACCCTTCAGAAAATTGTTTCAGTGCTTCCAGAGGGTCTCTTGCAGGCAAGAGGTCCGGTCTACAGTTTCCGTAGATCAGCGGTGTAGAAAGGCCATACCTCGGTTTTGCGATCCATAGATGCTCTTTTAGAGAAAGGCCGAGGTTCTTTACCTTTTCTCCCCTTCCGGTGCAATAGGCAACGCCTCTGGAAAAAAAGAAAGGGACGTCCGAGCCGATCTCCATCGACCATGACTGCATCTCCTCATCCGAGAAGCCGGTCTTTAGCAACTTGTTCAGCCCCCAAAGGGCCGTTGCCGCATTGCTGCTGCCGCCACCAAGTCCTGCTTCTATGGGAATTTTTTTCTGCAGATCGATCGAAACACAAAACTCCCTGCCTGTTTTTTTTCGAAACAGGTTGACAGCTTTCCAAACTAGGTTGGAAGAATCTGTGGGGATGGAAGGATCGCTGCAATAAAGCTTGTCTTGGTCTGCAATTTCCATTGCCAGCTGATCGCCCAAACTGATCGTTTGAAATAGGGAAGCAATTTCATGAAAACGGTCTTCCCTACGATACAAAACACGAAAAAAAAGATTGAGCTTGGCCGGGGAAAAAAGAGTGATCTTCTCGCCTAAGGCTGCCATTTCTTATTCTTGTGTTTGGGCTTTGCTGTAATCCTCTTCGCTTAATACTTCTAAAGTAAAAGAAGCGCTCACGTCTTCTTTCAGCTTTAAAGAAATCGTATGAGCACCTAGCGTCTTGATAGGATGCGCTAAGACAACATTTCTCTTTTCGAGGCTGATCGACTCCTTATCGAAAAGTTTCACGATATCAACAGCAGAAACAGAACCATACATGTTTCCTTCCGGATCGATCTTCACACCGATCTGCATGTGTTTTCCGTTAATTTTTGTTGCAAGGACTTCTGAGTCCGCCCTGTCCTCGATCGCTCTTTTCGCCCTTTCTTCCTGAAGGCGCGATCTCATGCGCAGCGTGCTTTTATCTGCCACGACCGCGAGCTTTTGCGGGAGAAGGAAGTTGCGTGCGTAGCCCGGCTTTACCTTGACGAGGTCTCCGCTACGGCCGAGGTTATCGACGTCTGTTAATAATAACAATTGATTTGCCATGTTCCAATCTCCATTAATTTTCTGATACGAATGGCAATAGCACCATGTGTCTGGATTGTTTGATCGCTTTTGCAAGCATCTTCTGATAATAGGCAGAGACCCCGGTGATCCTTCTTGGGATGATCTTTCCTCTTTCTGTGATAAACTGAGAGAGTGTGTCCACATCTTTGTAGTCGATATGGCGGACGCCTTGAAGGGTAAATGGGCACTGCTTGGACCTTTTCGCAAAGCCCGCTTCCATACTTTTCTTTCTCATATACATATTTTATACCTGAACTAATGGTTTGAACTCGATTTTTTCCATAACAGATTCGGTTCGTACTGTGAGAAAACGAATCAAATCTTCATTCAAATGATACTCTTTCCAGAGTTGCGCGATCGTTCCTGTCGGAGCGCTGAAGTAGATGATATAGTAATATCCTTCTCTCTTGCCGTTGATCTCATAGGCAAGCTTTCTTCTTCCTTGCTCGTGGACCTTGTGGATCTCGCCGCCGCTGTTTACGATAGCAGAGGTAATTTTTTCTAGCGCTTTTTGGCGAGCATCATCGCTCAAAGTTGCGCTGAGGATGTACATCCCCTCGTATAACTCTTTTTTGGTCTTCGACATTTTTTCTCCTAAATTTTCTCTTTATTATAAACTTATCGTCAAGCCGTGCTTGACATGACCTGTCAGCCATAAGACAAGAAGGTCGATAACTTTTCTGAGCGCCTCTACCAGCTGCCCCTTCTCCCCTTCTGTAAAGCGGCTCAGCACATAATCGGCCAAATCGGGATATGTGCTCTCGCCTATTCCGATCCGCAAACGGGAATACTGCTGTGTGTTCATTGAGGACTCAACACTCTTAAGCCCGTTGTGCCCTCCGCTGCTCCCCTGGTAGCGGAACCTGCATGACGCAAAAGGAATTGCGATATCATCACAGATAACGACCATGTCGCTAGTTGGCACTTTGTAGTACTGTGCGCAAAGCCTTACCGAATTGCCGCTATTGTTCATATACTCTGTCGGCATAAGGAGGATCACTTTTTTATTCTCAACCTCTCCAAGGGCGATCTCGCCCTTTACTTTTGAAGAGTATTGCAAGGACATCCCATATTTCTCTGCAAAGGCCCTGACCGCCATAAACCCAACGTTATGCCGCGTATCATCGAACTCTTTGCCTGGATTGCCAAGCCCCACAATCAAATGGTAATTTTCACGCAGTTCCACAAAACACTCTATTTCTTCGCAATGACAGCAATGACTTCGTTTTTCTCTCCGATTACACGCACACCCTTGGGAGAAGGAATGTCCGATAAACGTTTTGATTGGAATACATTGAGGTCTTTTACATCGATCGTGAACATTGTTGGGATATCTTTTGGCAAGCATTCCACTGTAACAAAACGGACGACCTGTCTGAGGAACCCGCCCAGTTTGATCCCTGTGCAATCAGCGACACCTATGCATTCTACAGGGACCTTTACCGTGACCTTCTGGCCATCCACAAGTTCTTGAAAGTCCAGGTGCAAAACCTGATATGTGGTCGGATGATACTGGATATCTTTTACGATCGCGCGGAGCGTCCTGCTTGGGGAAGCTATTTCAAATACCGTTGTCGGAAGCATTCCGCTTTTAATTTTCCGCAATGCAGCACCAAATTCCGCATTGTCTACCATAATTGTTTCGGACGACTTGCCCTTCGCATATAAAACAGCAGGAATTTCCCCCTCGCGGCGAGATTGTTTAATGCTGCTTTTTTTGGTTGAAACACGTCCTTTCACGTTTAGTTTCATGTTGTGTTCTCCTAAGGAAAATGATTGTTTTAAAAAACTTAGTCAAAAAGGGAGGAAATCGAGGTTGCCGTTACTATAGCTTCGATCGCTTTACTAAAGAGATCGGCAATGGAAACGACTTGCAACTTAGGATCGGCCACTTCCTTCGGAAGGGGAATTGTATTGGTAACAAGCATTTTTTCCATCGCACTATCCTCGAACACCGAAAGATCAAACAGTCCGTGTGTCACAGCAGCATACACTTTTGTTGCTCCCGCTTTCTTGCATACCAGGGACGCTTTCTTCAATGTTCCACCTGTCGAACAGACATCATCGACGAGAAGGACTTCCATCCCTTTTACATCGCCGATCAAAGCATCTGTTTCGACCCTCTCTGCACTTATTCGACGCTTATCAATGACCGCCACACCCCAGTTCAGGTGGTGCGCATAATCTTTAGCAAGCCTGCTGCTCCCGATATCAGGCGCTACGACAACACCGTTTTTCATACCAAGGTCCTTCACTGTTTTCACAAAAACAGGCCTTGCATAGAGGTTGTCCACCGGAATATCGAAAAAACCCTGGATCTGCTCTGTGTGCAGGTCCATGGTCAATACCCGGTCAGCTCCAGCTGTCTCAAGCAGGTTCGCAACAAGTTTTGCCGTAATCGGCACACGAGGCTTGTCCTTACGGTCTTGCCTTGCGTAAGCATAATAGGGCACCACTGCTGTGATCGAGCCTGCGGAAGCGCGTTTTAAAGCGTCGATTAATATTAAAAGCTCCAGGAGATAGGAGTTGGGATGTCGTGCGATACTCTGCAGAACAAAAACATCCCTACCACGAACGTTCTCTAAAATCTGAACGCCTATCTCGTTATCCGGAAACTTTTGTATGAGAACTTTACCGAGTGGTATGCCAAGCAGCTTTGCAATCTCTTGTGCTAGCGTTGGATGCGAAGTACCGGAGAAAAGCATAAGTGACGTTGACTGCATCGGCTCGTACTGTTTCGGATTGTCTCAACGTATTTGGGGTGGAAGGATTCGAACCTCCGCGTGGCGGTACCAAAAACCGCTGCCTTACCGCTTGGCGACACCCCAGTTAATAAAAAACAAGTATATGCTAGCGAGAGGGAGATTTTAATGCAACTTCTTCAAGAAAAATTCAATTTTTTTACTGATGAGGATTTGCATGAGAAAACTCAAAAATTTGGTTGATTCCCGACACTGGGAGAAAATACGATACAAGAGATCGCGCTCCCTTTCATTTTTTCTTGTATTTTCAAAGAATTTTTGTAGATAATCCATTCTAAAGAAGAGGTTGCATGCACATCGTCCACATCACCCCTGAGCTCGCACCTATCGCCAAGGTCGGAGGCCTTGCCGATGTTGTGTACGGCCTTTCAAAGGCCCTTGTCAAAGAGAGGCACAAGGTGGAGATCCTCCTGCCAAAATACGACGTGATCGACGAAGGGCATATCAAGCTTGACAAGCCAAGAAGCGAGGGGCCTCTTGTCTATTACCCCGCTAAAATGGAGAATTTACAGGTCGTCCTCCTGGAATCAAGGCAGCATCCCCATTTTTTCAAAGAGGGAATGATCTACGGGGCTCCAAACGACCTGGAGCGTTTCATCCATTTTTGCGAGCTTGCGATGGCCTATGTCCAGGCAAAAAAACCAGATATCGTCCACCTTCACGATTGGCCGGCAGCACTGATCGCGCCTCTTGCTAAAAATCTTTTCCTGAGCTCAACGATCGTCCAGACCATTCACAATTTAGAACACCAGGGAAAATGCGCAAAAAATCATTTTAAGAACCTCCATATCGACAACATTCTATCTGAGATCGAAGACCCTAAAGATCCAACCAATGTCAACTTACTCCTTGGCGGGATCCGTTTTTCTGATGGCATTACAACGGTCTCCCCCACTTATGAAAAAGAGATCACTACTCCGGATGGAGGCCATGGGCTGCAGGAAGAGCTTGTTAAAAACAAACATAAGCTCCATGGGATCCTGAATGGGATAGACCCAGCTTTTTGGAACCCCAAAACAGATCCCAAGCTCCAAAAGAACTATGAGACATCCCCCCCATTTTCGTTCCACAAGATGGATGGGATCCTGCATGCAAAAAAAGAAAACCGCGCCTATTTGTCTTCTTTGCTTGATCTAGACATCAAAGATAAGCCCCTCGTCTCCTGTGTGACAAGGCTTGTGTGGCAAAAAGGGCCGGAGCTTATCAAGCATGCGATCGAGCGCACGCTTGAAAAAAACGGTCAATTTATCTTACTTGGCTCTACACATTCCCCGGAAATAAAAAACCAGTTCCTGAGCCTGCAGAAAAAATATAGCACGAATAAAAATGTGGCCATCCTGCTCGACAAGCAGGAAGCGGTCGCACACCTTATCTTTGCTGCAGCAGACATGTTTGTCATCCCTTCCCTATTTGAGCCTTGCGGGCTCACGCAAATGATTGCGATGCGCTATGGGACTGTCCCCGTTGCACGCCTGACCGGAGGTCTATGCGACACAGTTTTTGATATTGACACAGCATCTTGCGAGGCCTCAAAGCGCAATGGGTTTACTTTTGATTTTCCAGATCCGGCCGGTGTCAATTGGGCGCTTGACCGCGCCATCGACTGCTTTTACCATCAACCTGAAAAATGGGAGACCATCATGAAACAGGGAATGG
>JASHWM010000234.1 GCA_030044075.1 Candidatus Rhabdochlamydia sp.
CGCCTCATACGGACATCGACCTCCTTGCCATCCTCCCCTTCGCCACTGAAAAAGGGCTCCAGGTAGAACTGAACGGCCAATGGCTGAACGTCGTCGTTCCCGATGACGCTTTCATCGTCAATGCAGGCGATATGCTTGAGAACCTGACTAACGGACTGTTTGTAAGCGCAAAGCACCGCGTCCTTGCGCAAGAGCCAAACAAAGAGCGTTTCTCAATGGTCCTGTTTGTCCATCCAACGGATGAGACATCTTTAACTCCTATACCTGCCTGCATCCAGCTGACCGGCGGAACTCAAACCTATGCGCCAGGGACGCGCAAAGAATTCCTTTGGGAACGCCTCCTTGAATTAGGCATTGCACCAGGACTTTTAGAGCTCTATTCCAAAACGGGACACACTGAGCGCCAGGTCAAATTTGGAAAAGAGAGCAAACAGGTCGTCGACCTCCTCATTCAAAATGGTCTTGCCAGCCAAGAGCTCTTGGAAGCTGTACAAAAAAAGTAATCGCACTGCATGTGCATAGGATAGCCTCCCCATTCAATCTGGGAGGCTATCAATCCAGGTTTTCCCCGCATTCCTACTGACCTTTGGAAGGATCGCTTTTATACGCGAACTTATCTCCAATTATTCTGCCAGGCAAAATTGGAACGATCTTCAAGAAAAAAATTGTCTTCTTTGACTTTTTTCTAAAAAAAAAATATGTTCTTAAAACATTGTTTCAAAAAGAACAAAGGAGATCTCATGAAGAAACTATCTTTATCGCTTCTGACAGCCATTAGTCTTCTATCACAAAAAGAACTCTTAGGAGTAAGCTACGAATCGTATTTGGAAAGTTGGGATTCCAACTGGCAACATGTTGTAGAAAATCTCCCTCCAGGCCCTGGAGGAACAAACTCCAATTCTTATGCAGGAGTTACATTAAACATCGGATTTGGATGCTATAGCTTCCCTGGGTTGAACGGCCTGCAGTTTTCTACTTCAGACGTCGCCACAGTTGTCAGCTATGTCCACTCAAAAGGTGGAAAAGCCAGGATCTCATTTGGAGGAGCTTCCTATGCAGCTCCTTGCGCTCCAAACTACTTCATCAGCCAAACATCAGGATGGCCAAACAATTACGAAGATCTCGCTGCAGGCGTACTCTCGGTCGTTTCTACATACGACTTCGACGGCGTTGACTTCGACATCGAAGATACCCAACCCGGCAGCTTCACGCCGCAGCAGTTTGCAACTGATCTCATTACCTTCCTTAAGCAAGTGAAAAGGGGCCTACCAGCTGGCAAGACACTTTCCATCACTATCCCTGGACAGGGCTGGAGTACCTACTGGTACTATCTAGCGACAGGCGTAGCCGCAAACCCAGGCCTTGTCGACTATATTAGCTTTATGGAGTACGACATTTGGGTCAGTCCATCGACTAGCTATGCACAGCAGATCCAAGCAGACCTTATCACCTATTCAAGCCCAACAAATACATCGCCAGGGCCAAATTACAGCCCGGGATGGGGGATTCCTTTCAACATGATCCAGCTGGGTCTCATGCCAGGATGTGCTGACAATGCCCATCTTCTTTCTGTCACCGATGCGCAGAGCTTAGCAGCTTATGCCGTCGCTCACAATCTCTATGGCGTGATGACATGGGATTTGAACCGCGACTCAGGAAGCGTACAAACTCCTTCTTGCAGCACATATCCTTCCAACTATCAGTATTCCGTTTCGATCCGAAATGTTATTGGAAGCGATAATCCAATACAGGGCGATCCAGCTGGAGGCGGTCTTCCTGCAAACCCAAGTTTCAGGAACTTTCGTCCCATCAAAGGTACAAGGCCAATCCCTGGTTCTTATTTTATGAGGCAACCGGTTCCCGCTCAAGGAAGCCGAGGACCATAGAAATTATTGTCACTAAGTTCTAAAATATTCTTACCATGCTTCCTGCCCACCAAAGCAGGAAGCATTTTTTTTCATCTCAAGTTATTATTCGACTACGATCGCTTTGTCGTAGTTCTCAAGATATCGTGACAAGGAAGTAGAAACAAGGGGCTCAAAGCATGCAAGCTTATCAGCGTTGTAGCGGGTTTTCACAAACCCATTAACACGATATAGCGCCGTCTCAAGCCAATCCCCTACTGCGCCGTCTCCCCTTGCGCAAGGCATGCAATGCGCATAAGTGAAACGAAGAAGAGCGACCCTGTTTTTCAATTCTTGAACACTGTCTGTCCTTGGATTCCAGGAAACTGCTTTTTCAAACATCTTTGAGATCGCTTGGAGCACATCGTCCAAAAGGAATGGATCTTGATGGAGGATCATGGCCTTGGAACACCTGAGCATCCGGTCTACTGGGTCCTCCTTAAAAGTCTGGTACATCCACGTCAGACAGCGGGATAGTGCATACATTTTTCCATCGATCTCAAGGCGCAATGTCCCTACAACGTACAGGTTCCTGAGATTGTCCAAATCCCCATCATATGTAAAACTACCGTTGCCAAGAGAAATTTTTCTGGCCGGAGGGAACTCCTCAAACATGTTTCGAAAGGTCCCAACCATTGTCACCCTTCTATAGAGCTCCGGATCTTTTTTCTTTAGCTTTTTCATCAGCTCATAATCCCTGAAAATATCCAAAATGGGCTTATCAGTTTCTAAAATAGCTTGCATTTCCTCTTCAGAAAGCTCTTTACCCCATCCGAGAGATTGAAGTTCTTTGCTATCATAAACCTTTACGTGATAAGAACACTCTTTTCCCAAGACTTTTTCTTTGCAGGTGCTTTCCGTTTCGGTAAATGTTCTCAGGTCATGCTTCATTGCAAAGACCATAGAATGAAGCTGCTGCAAAAGGATTGTATTATATTCTTCATAGGGATGACCTAGCGATGTTGCCAAAGTAAGATATCCTTCAGTAGGGACCTGCTCTTTTGAGGAGCGCAGCACCCCAAAATGCCTTGCTTTGTCAGGGGTATGCTTAAGTGCAATCTCATGTCTTGCTTGATGCATGTCTTTTAAAACCGTAAAGAACACGTCTTGCAAAGAGGTCCCTTCTGTTTGTTTTGCAGTCTGGATTGTATCAGTGGCCTTCTGGATTGCCGCTTCTGCAAGGGCCAAGTACTCCTCCTGCTGATTCCCATACATCGTAGGTTTCCTATCATAGATATAGGAAGATTCAAACCTAGTAACTTCTCTAGTGGACATAAAACCTTCAATTTATAAATAAAATTATTTTTAAAATAATAACATTTTTATCTATTTATTTAAATTAATAAAATAAAAAATATAAATTTAATAATAAAATAGAAGGAAATCACTGGAAACAGCTGGAAGTCTTTATTTCAAAGACAATCCCATTGTACTCCTCATGTCCGATGTTCTTGCAAGAAAAACGATCTGGAGAGGGGTCCAAAAGATAGGTCCCAATGGGCCAAAAATCTTCAAAAGAATCTCCATTCTCGCCAACGCTATAAAACTGTGAGGGGCGGACCACCACCATTAGGGTTTTCCAAGGGTGGACAAGGAGAGGCTCTTGCTGTCCACTTTTGGTGACAGCCCAGGAGATCCTCAGGTAGTCGTTTTCATAAAGGACAGGATGAAAGGGTGGAAACGACAAGCCAGAAGATGAAGGAGGTGTGGAGTAAAGATGCAATTTATTTGACTCTTCAATAAAGGACTCAATCACAGGATCATATTCCTGCTTCTCAAGAAGAGGCGAAAATTTCTCCATGATCTGATCTGAGATGGCGCTATCCACGCCGTAGCACTCAAGAAGGCACTTCTGAAGCTGGTCGCTTGTAGCTCGATTATGGGCCGATCCTGGACCTGCAAAACCTGAGGAAAGAGCAGTCAGCGAAATAAGAACAAAAACCCATTTTCTCATGATCTTTTCTCAGTGAAGTAAGTGAATGGTGCAACTATAAAAAAGGGATCCAATTTTTCCAACCAAAATTACAGATGGAAATAGCCTTTGATGTATCCTTCTTCATGTGGTTTTAGAAACTCTTTTGCTTGTTCCCATACCCAGGCAAACTTTTCTGGTTGGGCAAATTTTATATCGGATAAAAAGGTCTCTTTGTCATCCAGGTTCATATGAGGAAAAAGGACGCTGAGCATATCTACCAATTCCTCTTTTGTCATGATCCGATACGTCGCGTTTTCCACTTCTTTGAGCTCCTCGTCTGAATACAGTCTTTGGAGTTCAGGAAGAATATTCGTCTCCTCTTCATGCAGGTGCAACAGATTTTCCGCTACAAACTTTCTAAAATTGAGATAAAACTGATAGCCCAGCTCTATTTTCTCATCTTTTTCCTTCGAATTTTTTATTTTGCCAAGCAATGACTCCAATTTTTCTATGCCCTCATCTTGATGATGATGGTCATCATGGGCCCTTAGATGGACCGTGGAACCTTTATTTTCAAGTAACCGATGCAGTTTCTCATCCTCATAATTTGCATGGCTCTTAAGCAGCCCGGAAACATTCTTCCATTCACTTTCGATCACATCAACTTGCGGTGCATCCCTAAAATCTGTTTTTGCAACTCTCCTTTCTAGCTCGCTTAATGCGTAGCTCACATACTTATGTTCTCGATAAAACTTCACTCTCATAGCCCTTCCCTCCTTTGGAATATCGCGCGAGCAGCTTCTCTTTGATGATTTGCAAGGGATAATCTTTGGGCCCGAGCATGTACTCAAGCGAGATCCCCTGCAAGATGGAACGAAAAAAAGTCGCCTCGAGCTCAGGATTTGAAAAACCAAGGTCTTCAAACAACTTTCTTTCCGCAATAAAAATCCTATCGAACAAATCTTTATAGTCTCTCATCGCTTTTTCAATCGCGCCAACTCCTTCCTTGTTTAAATAAAGTGAATTGATAAAGCGGAGCCTCTCGGTATTTTCTTCAAGCTCATGTAATACGAAATCGACCAGGAACTCGATCCTTTCAAAAGGACTGTCAATCCTTTCCAATCCCTCGATCAAAGGCCCCCATTCTTCCAATCGTTGCTTTGCAAAAATGACAAGAAGGTCTTCTTTACTCTTGAAATAATGATAAAAAAGAGCCTTTGAAACTCCCGCTTGCTTTGCGATCTCGGATATACTCGCGCCATGATATCCGCGAGATGCGAAAACCTTGAGGGCCGCTGTTAAGAGAAGCTCGCTGTTTTTTCTGTTCATGGACCAAAATGGTAGCAAAAACTGACCGATCGGTCAACAACAATAGAGAGAAATAGATAAACCGCTTATAGAAAAGAGCTTATACATCTACATGGGGGTTGAACGAATCGAAAAAAAAGCCGGGATGCGATCCCGGCCGACCTTTAATTTTTTTCAGCGACAATGTAATAGCTTGTGGTGACAAGTCCCATGCGGTCTGCTTCCACGAAAGCTTGGCCGTCTTTTGTCAGACGATCGAAGAGGGCTCTAAAGTGTTTTGGCAATATCTTCATAGTCACAAGAAGGTTAATGAGCCTTGTGACTCTTGTGAAGAACTTATCGGCATTATCAATAAGAGGCGCTTGAAGCCCGCCAATGCTCGCATTTTCGCTGATTTTGATATCAAAACCAGCCTTCTTCATGAGGTCGACATACTGCTTGGCAGAAGGTGTGCCGATCGCTCCAATCAATGGCTTGATCCTCCTCATCAGATCGCTGTGATGGGCATTTTTCGGATCGTATTTGTCTAGGCTCACCCAGTCGAGGCAAGATAATCTTCCGCCTGGCTTAAGCATGCGGTAAATTTCTCTAAAAAGCTTTTCCAGATCTTTTGACAGGCTAAACACCTGTACTTGGTAGATAGCGTCAAAGGAATTGTCAGCAAAAGAGTAAGGAATGTCATTGAGGTCGCCTAATTGGAAATGGCATTGGCTTGAAAGTCCATTTCCTAAGGCAAACTCCCTTGCGTATTCTAACTGGCCTGGGTCAATATTTATCCCGGTCACATTCGCACCCGTGATAGAAGCTACATGGTTGGCAATACGTCCTCTTCCGCATCCAATATCTAGAACTTTATCCCCTTTACGGATGTTTAGGTCCTTGCACATTTTTCTTTCAAAGATGCTCTGATTTTCAATGATGCTCTTGGAAAGGTCCATTGTTGGAGGGATGTACATCTTTTCCACCTGGCCTATCGCGCAAAGATGGTTGAGCACAGAATAGTAATCAACAAGCTTTCTCTTGACCTGTTGGTAGTAATCGGCCCCCATCTCCTTTATCAGCTGTTCTTCATTTGACCAATCATGGTCGTAGATATTGTAGGAATTCATAAAGGCATCGATTTTATCCTGGGGCAAAGTATACAGAGTCTTAAATGACCGAAGGACAGTTGATAACCTGTATAAGGAAAATTGCAGCTTGGAACTTACTGTAGATGCTGTCATTGTGACCTCTTGATTGGTTAATAAGTATTTTGAAACCTTTTAACTATTCCAAAGATTTTTATCAATCCTCCTGAAACAAAAATTTTTTCTGAATTGAATTTTATCGAAAACAAAGAATCCTTCTTTTCCTGGCTAAAACTAAACGAGAAGAGATATGAGGTATTCTTTCTATGCTGCGTAGGCAGCGTTTGCCCAGAACGGAGCATCTTTATTCACTCTAGTCTCTTCGGAAGTGAGCCAAATAATTCAGGAATTTCTTTTGAATTTGGAGCCACAACAATCCCTGCCTGATCAATTCAATATCTTATGAGGGATAGCGCATATACAGCCACAGTCCTACAAGTCCAAGGGTAATCATGCTTACCGGCATCCCTACAAGTAGGTGCTTTCTCCAGCTAATACGGACCCCGCTGTTGGCTGCCTGGGTAATCACAATAATATTGGCAATGCTCCCTATAATAAACATATTTCCTGCAAGCGTACTTGACAGAGCAAGCAAGGCTCCCATCTCATTTGTTTTTGCAAATGGCAGTAACAGCATCACTGCAGGAACGTTTGAAATCAGATTGGAGAGCATAACAGAAATGACAAACATTGAAAATGGAGACTGAAGGTCTATATGATATCCTTCAAAATAAGTTAGGACCTTTTGCATGGTCTCTGTTTTGTTGAACTCGTGATTTACGATGAAAAGGCCAATAAAGAGCACAAGGAGCTGCCAATCGATAAAGTTTAGCATGGTCCGAGAGGCCATTTGTCTGCTTAATAATAAAAAACCTGCCACGACAAGAGATACATGCTCCCTTGGGACATCGAAAACAAAAAAAATGATGAGCACAACTACAATAGCAACAAGTCCTTTGTAGCTTTGAAAGGAATTAAATTGGATACTTTCAAATTGTGTTTCCTTTCCCTCTTTGTGCCATCTCCCCTTTGTTTGCAATTTGATAATAAACCAGGTTACAAAGACACCGATCAAGCAAGGCACGAGCGCATCTAGAGTGTATTCAAGAAATGGAACATGCAGAACCTGCCCGATGAGCATATTCTGCGGATTTCCAACGAGGGTAAGTGCAGACCCTATATTCGATCCGCAAGCAAGACCCAAAAGGAAGGGAATCGGATTGAGATGTTTTTTTTGACAAATTTTTATGAGCAGCGGAGCCATGGCAAGACATACGATGTCGTTAATTAGAACTGCGGATAAAACCGCAGAAATGCATATGACGACCATTAAGAATTTTTCAGGAGAAATAGCCGAGCGCCCCATGATTTGTGTGACGTATGTATAAAATCCACTGAAATAAAATTGGGCGCTGATAATCATGAAGCTAAACAAAAGGGCGATCGAAGAAATATCTATCGACGCCGCGGCCTGCTGCAATG
>JASHWM010000235.1 GCA_030044075.1 Candidatus Rhabdochlamydia sp.
TCCCTGTTGCAATCCTCGCTTCCGTATTTAGGCCAGAACCTCCATTTAAAAGAATTGCGGAAGCACCAAGAATTTGGATATCCCCACCATTGGCTGTTGTAATTGTTGCGCTATTGTCGCTGCCTGGTGTTGCTCCACTTCCGCCTATTAAATTGATAGGCCCGCTCCCAAAATTATTTACGCAGGTAATCGTAATGTCATTGACTGCACCTTGTGTTTGCACCTTCGCAAAACCATTTTGCGTGGAACTTCCTCCTTGAAGAGTAAGACTTTCTGCCGCAATGCTCACAATTGCTCCTGCAGCTGCCGCAGGGAGAATTTGAGCATACGAATTCACTCCACTACCGCCTCTAAGAGTGATATCGTTGAAGTTATATCCCGGACTTGAACCTTGAATGGTAATGCTCCCACCAGTATATGTCACAATCTGAGCATAAGAAGTACTTCCCGCTCCTCCGAACATGTTAAAAGTCCCGAATACATCGGTTGATATGGTAATTGGGCTTTGCATAGTTGAGATCTCCGCATAGCCAAGGCCCGTAGAGGATGATGTAACCCCATTAAGGGAAAGGTATCCATAATCGATCGAAATCGTATTGGTTCCACTCGCGCCTTTTGTTTGGATCGTTGCATAGTTATTGCCGGAACCATTTCCTCCAGTTAAAGAAATCGAACCTCCGCTGAGAATAATGTAACTTCCATTCCCTATTGTTTGCACAGATGCATAGCCATCACCAGCAGAGGTTCCTCCTTTAAGGTTAAGCTCTCCGAGTTTTATTTCAATAAATCCCCCACTACTCGAAGTAGTCACTTCTGCATATGACTCCATGCCACTGCCACCATTTAAATTGAGGCTAGTTCCCCCAAACCCGCTAAATACAATGGTTCCCGCCGATGCCGTTGAAATCGTGGCATAGGAAGTATCCCCTCCGCCTCCATTCAACGTAACGGCTCCATTAGGACTTATCGCAATATTACTTTGTTCTGTTGAAATAGCTGCATAGCCAATCCCGCTCGATGCAGATCCAACTCCATTCAGAGTAAGATTCACACAATCTATCCCAATTGTATTGGTGCCGGTTGCTGCTGTTGTTTGGATCGCCGCATAATTATCACCACTCCCTCCTCCGCCATTTAAAGTGACACTTCCAGAAGAATTGATACTAATGGCACTTCCAACCCCGGTGGTTTCGATCGTAGCATAATTATCACCGCTTCCTCCGCCGCCAGATATTCCTATGCCTCCCGTACTGTCAATGGTGAGTGTTCCTCCAGATCCCGTTGTTTGGATTGTTGCATAGCCGCTGCTCGAAGAGCCATCTCCTCGAAGAGATAGTCCTCCGCTGCTCAGGTTAATATCAATCAAGCTGCCGCTTGCCGAAGCAAGAATTTGCGCATAGGAGTTCGTGCCTGAACTTCCTGACAATGAAAGTGATTGTGGAAAAATAGTCGGGCCAATACTCACATTGCCGCTTGTTGATGAAGGAAGAATTTGCGCATATGAATTTTCTCCTGCGCCAGCATTCAAAGTAATGCTCGCTGAACCATTAATGATGATGTCACCTCCTCCAGCACCCGTAGAGATGGAGGCGTACGTGTTCATGCCTGCACCACCAGATAATTCTAGGGTTCTTGAAGATGATATTGAGATATCGCCAATGACTGTCGAAACAGTTGCAAAACCATTTGTTACGGAGGCTGCCCCTCCCGTCAACTCTAGATTTGCACAAGTGATCGTAATGGGATTGTTCCCCGTGGCCGCATTGGTTTGAACAGAGGCGATACTGTCTGTAACACCATCGCCCTCTGATACTATTGCGACAGCTTCTGTGGTCGTTAGGGTAATAGGACTGCTTGGCCCATTTGTATAAATCATTGCATTTACATGCGACCCGCCCTCAGGAGTAAATGCGGCATCAACAAATATGTTCCTTGCAGAAATATCGATGCTGCCACCCGCTTCCGTATAAATTAATGCATCTCCACCCATAGGAGCGAATGTAATGGTATTTCCCAAACTGAGCTGCCCTTGTTTCAAGGTCATCGTGATGGAGCCGCCATTGCTTGTGAAAATCTCTGTATCCGATGTCGTATTTCCCAAGGCTACTAATAAACCGCTACCAGTTTCAATTGCGGTTATTGATATATCCCCGCTTGTCGTTGTAATTTGCGCATCGGCCCCTACGACCGTACCGCTTCCTGATAACTGCAGGTGTGCCGTGTCATCTATACCGATTGTTATGTTGCCAGGTCCCGTACATTGGATGGAAGCAGTTTGCGAACCATCCGCACTCATTACCATACCGCCGGGGCCGACTGTAATATCGATATCTCCATTTGCTACGATACTCGATTGGGCCTCATAGCGACTACGCACCACAATAGAATTAGCATCGATCTGAACAGTATCGCCTGTGATCTGGGAAACGCCAGGGCCGGTGAGTCCAGCTTCTTGTAATGTCAAGGTGCCGCTTGGCATATCAATTGTGACATTGCTCCCGCTGCTGGATAGGGCGGCAACTTGCGAAATAGTTGCAGAACCGCTTTCTAGGAGTATGGAAGCTCCTGGACTTGTGGCAGAAATATTCAAGGATCCTACTGTAGAAATGCCTACAACTCCATCTGCATTTCCAAGGTCCGTGGTCAAAGTTGTAAAGCTAACATCCAAAGGACTTGTACCGCCCGCAATAATTGTTGCAGCTGAAGTATTCGCCCGCATGATGAAAGAAAGTGCATTGTCAACAGTAATGGTTGAAGGAGTGGCAGTTGAATTAGCAATGAGGATTGATGCTGCCCCAGTATTGCCCCCTGTCAAAGAAAGGTTTGCGGCTGTAAGGGAGAGCGGGCCTCCTACTGAAAAACTTGCCTTATCATTTAGGCTGATGGTGCCTCCTGCATTGACAGTCAGGTCCCCATCAAGGACACTCACAATTAAATTCCCGGTTCCCGTGTTGCTCCTTTGCAAGGTCACGTTATTTGATGCCTCAATCGAAATATTGCCAGTTCCCAGATGGGCAACACTGGTAATTCCATCTGCTGCGGTCGATTGCATCACGAAATCGACACATTGGATAGTAATATTTGCGTCCGTCCCACTGGTTTGAATGCCGACAGGATTCGTAGAGCTTGATTGAAAAATCACATCGCCATTTGTAGAGGTGATTGTCATTACGTCCGTACCAGGACCTCCTATTGGCACGTTACCGGTAGTATCAGGAAGAATATTCCCCATGATGATAATGTCATTGTATGCCACAAAAGTTACATGCGAACCATTCGCCCACGCAAAGCCGGAATTCTGATTCACCGTAATGCTCCCGCTGGCCTCAGTCCCTCCTTTTGTGGTATCAATCACTACCTCGATAGGAACAGGCATGCCGCCACTACCGTTCAAATAATATTCCAAAGTTACCGGGCTAATATATGTGATCCCTGTGGTTGGACATCCCGCTACCCAATCTGTCATAGTTGGCGTGATGCATGATGAACTTGCGGTTCCGGAATTAATGACCACATCAAGCGGATCGATATACAACGTTCCCGGTTTTCCTAAAGGATTCCCAAAAAAAGCAAGGCCGGTCAACTCGACATGAT
>JASHWM010000236.1 GCA_030044075.1 Candidatus Rhabdochlamydia sp.
CAGCAAATGTTGTCATGGTCATGATGGGAAAGAATGGAATTGCTTCGCGTCTCATAGAAGTGATCAAAGAAATTAAGCAGGAAAAAAGCTATTCTAAACCTCTCGAGGTCGTGATTGTCTGTGGAAAGAGCGAATCAACATTTGCTTCTGTTACAGAGTTTTTAAGAAACCTTCCTGAAGATGAGCTGAAAAATGTCAGGTTCAAAGTGGAAGGGTTCTTAAATGCCAGCCAGATGTCAGATTATTACAACATTTCAGACATCCTTGTAACTAAGCCCGGAGGTGGGACAACTGGCGAAGCGGTTGCCATGGGCGTATTCATACTGTGCTATGATGATTTGTTTGTTTGGGAAAAACCAAATATGCTCTACTTGCAAAGGCATCACCTAGGACAGTTCATCGATCGGAATCGATCTCTTGGATCGCAGATCATGGAGATCTTAATGGAAAGACCTAAACGCGACGTTCAGGTGGAAGATTGGAAAGCAAACATCGTTACGCATATTCGCAAATCACTCGATGCCTTTGATTTCCAAAAAAGAAAAATGGCTATGGCCGAATCAATCTAGAACGGCAGGGAAAATCCTGCTGGTAAAGACATATTTGTGTTGTCGTCCAGTTTTTTATACGCATCGGCAAGCGCAGCCAGGATGAGGTCTTGGAGGCCTTCGACATCTTGAGGATCGACGCAGTCGGGCTTGATGTGGATCTCTTTGACTTCTTTATCTCCATTGACGATGACCCTGACAAGTCCGTTGCCACTTGTGCCTTCCATTGATGTGCTTTGCATTTGTTCGCGCATTTGCTGCATTTGCTCTTCAAGAGCGCGAGCCTGTTTTTTCATTTTGGAAAAACCGCTACCCATAGTTCTCCTTATTTTTTTGTAGGATCATAAGTCAACAGCCCCTCTAGCTCTACGGCTGTGAAACGTATAAGGGTATCATATCTGCTCTGTTCTGATACAGAATTTTTTACCGGTTCCTCCTTTTCAGGGGCGGCCTGGGCGGTAATATCTTTTTTTACTTCTTCTGTTGGGACAATATTTTTCTGGGTGTCAAGGACTTCTGGATATATGGGGCTTTTGGAGAGGTCCTTTTCCTCTGCTGTCAAACTTTTCTTTAATGGGAGTTCTTGCTTGATTTCGGCGGGTGCTTCCACGGTCGTCAGAAGGCCTTCTAGTAAAATAATTTTTTTAATGATTTGCTCCACAGAGACGCGGTGCCGGTTTTGGATCAGGTGGAGCAAAATGATCTCCAGATAGACCCTCTTGTAGGTCGTCTGCGATAGTTTTTGCTCCTGCTGCAGAAGGTAGTCGAGGTAATAGAGGCATTGCTCTTTGGTGTACCATTTGCTGCGGGAGAGGTATTCAGACCTGTCTTTTTGCGATAGAAGGGTGAAACAGCTGTGCCCCGGGTCGGACTTTTGCAGGAGCATCAATCGGAAGTGTTCGATGAGCTCGTGCAGGAAGTGGTCGATCTCTTTGCCGCTCTCAAAGATTTTTTCAGCAAGAGAGAAAGCGTGGGGGCCGTTATCTTTCATGATCGCCTCGTCAAGCTCAAAGAAAAGCTCTTTTGAGGAAAGGCCGAGAATGGAGGAGACGGAGCCTGTCGTGATGGTCTTTTCGCTAAAGCACAGGACTTGGTCTAAAAGAGATTCTGCATCGCGCAACGACCCGTCCGCTGCATAAGAGAGGATTTTTAGGGCATCGTCCTCAGCAGAGAGTTGCAGGTCCTGCACAATTGCAACCAGTTTTTGGAAGATCGTTTCAGGCGAAAGGCGCTTGAGGTCGAACCTTTGGCAGCGGCTGATAATGGTCGGAGGGAGCTTGTAAGGCTCTGTTGTTGCAAAGAAGAATTTGACATTTTGCGGAGGCTCTTCCAAGGTTTTTAAAAGGGCGTTAAAAGCTTCCTTGGTGAGCATGTGGACTTCATCGATAATAAAAATTTTATATTGCCCGGCAGAAGTTGCATAACCTACTGTCTCATTGATCTGGCGTATGTCATCGATCCCGCGATGGGAGGCCCCGTCGATCTCGAGCACATCCAAGCTTCTTCCCGAAGCGATCTCTTGGCAGGAAGGACATGTGCCGCAAGGTTCAAAGTCCGCCGTTTTTGCTGAGCAGTTCAGCGCCTTGGCAAAGACCCTTGCCAGCGTGGTCTTTCCTGTTCCCCTATTGCCGCAAAAAAGGTAAGCGTGCGCTATCCGGTCGAACTTCAAGGCATTTTTTAGCGTAGTGACAATTGCGTCCTGGCCTGTGACTTCGCGGAAGTTTTTAGGGCGGTACCTGCGGGAAATAGCTAAGTATTTTTTTTCCATGGCCTACCTAGAGGGGGTTTGTTTTCCTAATTTAGTTTTCTTGCCTTCTGAATCGCAAGAAAAAAAACCAAAAAGCAATGTTTAATTTTTTTTTAGAATGGCCCTAGTTGTAGAAAAGATATCGTCATTTTTGGGGACTTTGTTATGATGTAAGGTTAGGTGTTGTAAGAATAGAGGCAGGTCGATGGGTTATTTCCATTTCCAAGATACGGAAAACGACTTGGAAACAAGCAGATGGCGAAAGTGGTTCCAGGGGGAAAATGCCTGGAAGCGCATCTGCATCGCCGTGATTTTTGTCCTGTCATTAGCATCTTTCTTGCATTTTCGAGAAGTCAAGGTCGATGTATTGGAGCTGAACACGACAGCGGAAAGGTATATCATCGGCCAGATCGACTTTGACTTCCCTGATGTTGAGGCCATGATGCTCTTAAAACAGGAGGAGGTCAGGGACATTGGGAGCATCTACCAGATCGACCCCAAGCAACTTCGGGAAAGGTCGGTCGCCTTTGAACAGCTCCTTATCCAAGACGAGTCGTGGCGTGAAAATTCTGTCTTTACTTTTGATGAGCTCAAGACAGGCAGCCAACTTCTTGAAAAGACCCTCCTAAGCTACCGTTTTACCAATGCCCGGACCATGAAGAGGATGGAGGAGCTTGGCGTATCCACCAATTTCTATTATCAGTTGAGCATAAAAAACAAGGAAAGCGAAATAGCCCTTCCCAGGGACTTTTGGAAAGAGGTCGACAGATCGCTTTTCCCAAAAGAAGAGTTCCATGCGGGAGTTGCCGATTTTATCGTTAATTTCTTCTCTAAAACTTCTTGGCATCTCCAGGAGGATTTGACCCGCCAAATTGAACTTAGGCAAATGGTCGAGGAAAAGGTCCCGCAAAAATATACCCATTTTGCCGCCGGGAGACGGATCATCGATGCGGGAGAAAAGGTCTCCCCAAGGCATATTGCCATCTTGAACGCAATGAAGGACGCCCTCGCAAAACAGAGGAACATCTGGGATTTTTTTACGATCCTTGGAAGCGTGATCCTTGCTGTTGTTCTAACGATTATTTCGACAGTGTATTTGCGGATCTATTATCGGGAAGTGTTCTATTCGCTCCACAAGCTGACGCTGCTGATCACGATCATGGTGCTGATGCTTGGGATTGCAAAAGCTGCCGAGTACGTATTGCTCCACCAAGCAAACCATTTGATCGATGTCGTCCGTTATCCCATCTTCGTTCCTTTCGCAGTCCTTCTTGTGGGTGTATTGATCAACAAGGAAATCGCCCTCTTTTGTCTTTTGTTCCTCACTGTCGTCATGAGCCTTGGCCTCGCAGTCAATGACGCCCACTTCCTGGCCATCAACCTTGTCACGGGCGTGCTTGCACTCATCTATACCAAGAAAATGCATAAAAGAAGGGATGTGTTCATCGTCTGTGCAAAGATTTGGGCTTACTCGATCCCTGTGATCATAGCTTTCCAACTGATCGAAATCCACCCCTGGAACATTAACGTTGTATGGGCCGTTACAAGCACATTTATTTCACTTCTTGTGATTGCAATATTAATTGTTGGCTTTCTCCCGGTCTTTGAGTCGGTGTTTGATTTGATGACCGATATGACGCTCATCGAGTATATGGACCCGAGCAATGAACTTTTGCGAAGGCTTAGCCTGGAACTGCCAGGCACATATCAGCACTGCCTTGTCGTAGGGAATATTTCGGAGGCTGCAGCCAATGCAATAGGTGCCAACGGCCTTTTTTGCAGGGTCTCAACGCTGTACCACGATATCGGCAAACTGTCCAATCCCCACTATTTCACAGAAAACCAGCTCGGGGGATTTAACATCCACCAGCTCCTGACGCCGCTGGAGTCTGCTCAAGTGATCATGGCACATGTCCGCGATGGAGAGGCGCTTGCCCGCAAATACCGCCTTCCAGATAGTTTCATCGACATCATCCGCGAACACCACGGCACAACACTTGTGTATTATTTTTATCATAAGCAGCTCAGCCAGACACAAAAAGCCGATCCTTCTCAATTTCGCTATCTGGGCCCCAAGCCGAAATCAAAAGAGTCCGCAATTATCATGATCGCCGATTCTGTCGAAGCGGCATCGCGCTCAATAGACGAAGTAACAGAAGAGACGATCAACGCACTTGTCGAGGGGATCGTTTCAGAGAAAGCAAATGACGGCCAGTTCGATGAGTGCCAGCTCACTTTCGAAGAACTTGGCGTTGTGAAGAAAAACATGATCCGTTCGCTGATTTTAGCCCATCATCTAAGGATCAAATATCCTGCAAGAAAGACAGTGTAGCAAACGCATCCCTACCTAAAATTCTTGTCTAAAACAAAGTTTGCATACATATTCTTCCTATTTTGACCTCCGGACAAATTGTGAGGCATTTATGGCCAAATGGCTTGGGTTTGTACTCATTTGGAGCAGGGTCGTCTTCTGTGTCGACCTTGATTTTGATACTGCCGTTGTAGGGACAAGCCCCATTTCTCTTTTGGAGGCCCTCTATCACCACCATCAAGGCAAGAGGGTTTTGATAGTGGAAGAGGCAAACGAGTGCGGAGGGGCCTGGAAGAGCATCGACATATGCGGCATTTCCCACATCGACCTTGGGTGCCATTATATCGGCGGCAGCGATAAGGTATTTGACTTTTTGAGAAACTATCTAGGATGCAACATCGTATCATTGGATGATCCTTCCACGCCTTATGAAATAAAAAAAGGGAAAGATGGGCTATATCCTTCTCGAGGATGCTACGAGCTGATCGGCAATATCCTCGACTTGATAGCCTCGACGGATATTGTCTTGCTCGTAGGATGCCGCCTGGAGAGCGTCTATGTCGATGAAAAGCTGCCCTTTGCGACCCTGAACACCCAGGAAGGGCAATATAGAGTATCAAAAATCCTTATCACCCCCAATAGCGATATCCAACTGGAGAACTATCCAGCTAACCTCACGAAGGATAAGGCGCCCTCGAAGACCCAGTTCAACCATCTCTATCTTCTTATTGAAGATCCTACAAGACCAAAATTTACCTATCATTCTGCCGGGGTCCGCGGGATTTCCCGGATGACAAACCTCACCTGTTTTTCCGATCTCAAAGGATCCGAAAGACAGATCATTGTCCTTCAGGTCTCTGACAAGAGCATGAAAACTCCTGAAACATATTTGGAGATGTTGAAAATGCAGAAACTTGTCGATGAGTCTGCAAGGCTCATTTCTTCAGAAGCCATTCTTTATGAGCAGTACAGGTGCAACCAACCAATGATCAGGAATGTAAAAAATGGAAATGCAGTTTTTGAAGTGCTGAACACATCCTCCATCCAGTCATTGGACACATATATTCCAAAATGGGTCAAAGTTTTTAAACCGATCGATCATTAAGAGGTTCAAGTGTTGATAAAATTCAGGA
>JASHWM010000237.1 GCA_030044075.1 Candidatus Rhabdochlamydia sp.
TCACGCTGAAGTGGACCCTTCCAAAATGATGGTCTCCAAAAATATGGTGGAGTTGGAACCCATAGTCCAACCGAGTCGTCAAGTAAGTGGAAATATCGTACCGCACCCCTGGGCCAACACCAGCAAGTGTTTCGTTTGCAGGAACTCCGTTTGAAGTGTGATAGTTATGTCCATACCCTGTGTCGCTAAAAACGAGGAAATAGAGGGTATCCTTCTTAAAGAAATGAACCGGGGGCGTGCGCCATTCCACGTTGAAGCAGACAGCATTGTCAGCATTGAACGCCCTTTCCTCATATCCGCGGACGGTGTTGTAACCGCCAAGCTCGAACTGTTCGCTCGGAAGCAAGGCTGCTGAAGATGCCTGTCCTCTTAATAGACAACTTACGATCATTTCCTTTGGCAACCGGTACAGGAAACCAAGATAGGTGCGTCCATAGATATATCTTGTCTTGCTTCCTGGGCGGAGCTTGTGGTAATCGTTGCTTGTCTGGTGGGGGAGCCACTGTGCCGGGGACCCCAGAAACTCCAGATCAAAGTTCACCCTGTAGCTGGGCTGGTCCTGCTGCAATTTATATCCGAGGTACAGCTGGGTAATTGCTGCAACCTGTGTGTTGATGGGAAGTTCGCGATTGCTTAAGAAGAACAGGTTGCTGTTGATCCACTTATAATCAAAGCCCCAGGTCAACTGATCTGCAAAAGTTGTATAAAGAGGCTTAAAAGGAATGTGGTATCTCAGGCTCCCTTGCGCATTTTTTCCCTCGCTGTGAAAATCGGTAATATGGGGATGGATCGTCGAATACCCTCCATACACCTCAAGCTCATGCTTCCAGGGAAGATATGAAGTGTAGTTCACCGTATAGGCAAGGAACTTATGAAAGTCTGGGGACGCGGTAAATTGGAATGTCAACAGATCGCCTACCCAAAAAGCATTGCCCCAATTGAATCCGGTAAAAAGCCTCGTCGTATCCAAAAACTCAGTTCCTGTATTGTCGACACCGGCATAGAACCTGAGCGGGAAGCGGTCTTGCGCAACAAAGGCGACGTCCGTCGTTCCATTTGCTTTTCCTGGGGAAAGGACGATCTCTGTCCTTTCAAAAGGGTTGCGGTTGAGCCAGGCTGCATCGTTTTGCAGAGCATCGATGTCCAGGATATCACCACTGTCCACTTTCAAGTTGCGCTTGAAATAGTTGTCCCCAAACCATTTCGTATGAGGATATGTTACAGAGCCGACTTTGCTTTCTTTTACAACAAAGACAAGGTTCCCTTTAGAGACATCCTGCTCTGGCACTTCCACGACAACAAGACCTTTTTCCTTTTCTCGATAAGAATCAAGGATGACCCTCCGAATTTTTTCAACAGCTTCTGCCGACAGCTCGCCGTTCAAAAATTCTTTTTGAAGCTCTTCTTTTAATGAGGGAATTTCGCTCAGGTCCTGGAATTCAACCCCTTCAATCTCTTGGCTGCTTTCGGTTTCGCTTGTGATCAAAATACTTCGGATGACCATGTTGTCCCCAGCGCAGACCAATGTCTGCGCAACCAAACTCGCACCCATTATAGCTGAAAAAAATGTATTCTTTTGCATCATCTGTTTATTCCTTGGTCGAACGACTTCCATTCAATGATCGCACTCTCCGATGTCATGATGCAAAGCTCTCGGTCTTTTTGAGAAAAGCGAGCTTTTCCTGCAACCACATTCCCTTCTTTTGGCGTTGCAAAAACTGAGGAACATAGTAATAGAAAAATTCCAGTTTTTTTCATAACTCGTTTTTCTCCTTGTCCTGCAATATTGTTTTTTTTTATGGGAGCGCTCTATAAAGACTTCTTTTGTTGTACCACTATTCCTAAAAAATTAGGATAATTTTTTTTTTACATATTCGATACGGGCATTTTGCTTAAAGACATTTGCTGTATCGTTTTCAAGTTTCCTTTCATGGCATCCAGAATGTCGGGAGGAAGAGGTTTGGTTAGAAGCTGCTCTAAGGCCTTCTCCGACTCTTGATAGTTCCTCATTTTGAAAGAACATTCTGCAAATTTCTGAAGAAGTCCCCAATCATAGATCCAGCCAAAGACATAGCTTGAACTATAAAATTGTTCTTGGAAGGGAACAGACAAGCCTTTGCGCAAAACAAGGTCGGCAAGGAGATAGCTTTCTTTTTGGATGAGAAAACTTCCAAGCTGATACAGCGGCTCAGCTCTAAAGGGATCATAAAAATAAGCGCGCGATAAACTGTCGATCACTGTTTGGAGATCCATATTCAGCGCCATTTGAATACAGCCGATAAAATACAGCGAAGAATATATTTCGCTTGAGCCGAAGCGATATGGTTCAAGAGAAACTCTTTTTTGAAAGTTCTTCAAGGCCAATTCAAGTTTCCCTGCATTATAGTAGCTTGCAGCAAGATAAAAAACATAACGGGTATTGTTTGGTTCTTTTTCCAGCGCTTTTTCTAATACCAAGGCGTCCTTAAGGTACTTTTCCGGATCTAGCGAACGCGCTCCCTCTTCTGTTCTGGAAATATTGACAATCCCATCGATCAAAGCGCTTGATGTTGCAAGAGGACAAAAAATATCTTCGTGGATGACGCCCTTCCACTTCCAATCAAGATGGTTGTTGATGAGCAAAATCCGTACATATTCGCTTATGATCTGCCCTTCCCGCTCATTCTTCACTTTGAACTGATAGAAATCTTTGTCAAGCTGAGGAAAATGAAACCCTTTATCATATGCAAAAACTTCATCGGCATCGATGAATAGAAGATAGTCTCCTTTTGTTTTTGCAAGCGCAAGCGCCTCATTTCGGTTTACTTCGAAATTCTGCCAGGGGCGCTCATGCAGTTCACCGGGGATCCCCTTCATTGTCTCGCGAATGATCTCGCGGCTGCGGTCGCTCGAGCCAGTATCGACAATGACCCAATAGTCTATCAGCGGTTTTACAGATTCCAGACACCTTTGGATGACTTTTTCCTCATTTTTTACTATCATGTTCAAA
>JASHWM010000238.1 GCA_030044075.1 Candidatus Rhabdochlamydia sp.
TAGCATCATCATCACTGCATGCTCCGAGACGCTAATGCTGTTGCAATAGGTCACTTCTGCTACTGTGATATTTGCCTTTTTTGCAGCATCAAGGTCGACATGGTCAGATCCGATCCCCGCTGTGATGGCAAGTTTAAGCTTGGGCGCCATTGCAATCCTTTCTGCTGTTAAATAAGCTGGATAGAACGGCTGGGAGATCACGATGTCTGCATCGACGAGCTCTTTTTCAAACTTGCATCCTTTTCCTTCCTTATCTGACGTGACAATGAATGTGTGTCCCCCGCTTTCTAAAAACTTGCGAAGGCCAAGTTCCCCGGATACGCATCCAAGCAGCTGGCCGGGAACAAAATCAATTCCTGAAGGAGTCGGAAGAGTTTGTCCTCCCGGATAATTTTTGATCACTGGAAGTGAATCCCTCGCATATTTTTTTGGATATCCGTCTTTTGGATCTTCATAGAGCACACATAAGATTTTCATAATTTTACCATCTGGTAGAATGAAGGGCATTTCCCTTTAGGTAGCAAAAAAAGGCGTTTTTTAAAATTAAATGTTTACTTTAGGTGGATGAAAAAAGAAAGCAGTCAAGGTAGAACCCATAATTCTTGAGGGATTGTCGAAGGTCTTTGTTGGACGCCGGCCTTATTGATAAGTGATGATGGAACGTCCGATAAAGAAAATCCAAAGTGATTGTCGTCATAGCTTAGTCGAGTGGGGTAACTGATCCCATCATTAGAGTAGGGGCAAACAGAAAAGTATCCGTACGATGAATAGGTAGGCAATCCAGATAATAGATTGTTAATAAAGTTATCGAGAATGATCGTTTTTGGTAATGGGGCTTCAAAGAAATAGTTATTTTTATATTCGATATATCCCAATGTCCTACACCCTCCCATATCACTTCCATAGGGGACGTTGTTCAAAGAACTCGGCCCTGATGGGTAGGGAAGGGGATTAAACGGAGCCGGTGGTGTCGGCGGCGGGCCAAAATCTGTAATGCCGATAGGGTTATTAAAGGACACGTTGTTAACGATGCGAATGCAGCGGCTCCCTCCATCCGTATAAAATATATTTCCTCCCCCGCTTGGACGTTTGCCAGAGGCGACATTTCCTTTTATCAACAGACCTTCGGAAAGGGAAGGGCCTTGCCGACCGGTTGAATAAATAGCGCCTCCATCCCACAAAACATTGAGAAAGCTAACGATCCTGTTATTAATAATCTTACACTCTTTATTCGTTGTCAGACTTGAATAATTTCCCCATTGCCCTATATGCGAGGCAGGCAGTCCTGCAAAACTGTCCTTGTCTAGCAATCCCCAGCCCCAGCCGATAGCAATTGCTGACCAAGGAACGTTTACAATTGTATTTTGGCTGACCGTCGTCCTGGTAGTGAATCCCACAAAGATCCCAGCGGCATCAGAATACTCCGTGCAAACTGTATTGATCAGGTTGTTGGTGATAAGGTTATCTTTTACAATTTGTTCAGAAAGGAAAGGATGGTGGTCGATAAGGGTCGGACCTCCGACCTCAATCGCTGAGGAGGAAATAACTCTAAACAGGTTGCTATCGACGGTATTTTTTTGACTTCCCAGGCCAAATTGTAGGCCGACACCCCCGAGGTACTGAAAAACATTCCCGTAAAACACGATATTGTGTGCAAAAGAGAACTGGATATTTCCAGGCGTAGGAACAACATTTGGATCATGGCCGATGTAATTTGGCAAATGTCCTGAACCTAAAAGAAGCTGGCCGCTCTGATCGGAGACATATCCATTATTTGTGCTAGGGCCAAGCCATGTCGCATAATTAAAAGTCAGACCTTCAAAACGGATATTATGAATGGGGCCTACAAGAGATCCTTGGCCATCGACAAGAACTTCCAGCAGTGGAAGTTCCACTACGGCTGTAGTGATATCCTCTCCTGGAAGAGGGATATAGTATACGTACCCTCCTGAAGAATCGAGATACCATTGGCCGGGCTCCGATAAGAACTCAAGGGCATTTTCAAATCGCGTCACTTGCCAAAAGCTCCAGATCCCAGGCTGGTTTGTCAGAGTGCTTAAGTAAATGTTAGAGTTTGTCCACGCTGGCTCTTGCATAATGAGCAGCCCGGAGGCACTATCTACACTTTCAATTGGCACTCGCATCATCTTCCATTGTGTCAAAATGACCGCTTCAATATCGGACTGATTTGTCCAAGAGGAAGGATCCCTCCATGCTGGCGGGTTATAATTTGTCACAACGTATTGGATCCCCCCAAGTTCAGGATTTGGAAGAAAAGCCACAGGATAAGGTGTGGTCTGAGCCCTTTGCGCAAGGTTCCCATTTACATACAGTTGGCGAGACTTGCAAGGGTTGACTTTGGCCTGATAACAATTGTATATCGAGTTATATTCCCAACCGGTGACTTGGACCGATCCAGAAAGTACAGGCCTCTCGCCCGGATAGGCACTATAGACAACATCATGTCCATCGCGCCCTGAATCTTCCACGGTGAGCTCAAAAGGTTCTTGCATGCGGTATGTTCCTCCCCGTAGAAGAACAAAGACATCATTTTGAAATGCCGATGAGGGCAAAGCTCGAACAGCATTGCGAGCTCGCTGCAACGTTAAAAAAGGAGCTTCTTGCGTTCCAGGACTCGCATCATTTCCATTTGGTGAAACAAAAAAGATGTAGGCCTCATTCGACCCTGCGTACAAGACGGAGAGGGAAAAAAGAAAACAGAAGGAAGCAATATGTAAAAATTTCATCGGTCATTCTTTGTAAAATTAAAAATAACAATATAACGAAAAAACCGATTTTTTTAGAAGCCAAGCTTTACGGAAGCGACCAACCCCTGCAGATAAAGATTTCCACTCGGATTCAAAGTTCCTGGATCGCTGAAGTTGCGGCGGAACATATTTTGGTCAAAGAACACTTGGAACTCATAGCTTGCAGAGCAATCAATGTACAGCCTGGTATTATAGAGGTACGTCCCCCATCCAAAACCGAACTCAAAGTCTAAATGGGACCTCAGGTAATTTGCATTCCCTTGGTTCCCTTTTATGTCATCGGTTAAATCGAACACGAAAGGCAAAAGATTGATGACGCCAACGACAACACCAGAGACCATCGTTCTTTGTTCTAGAGAAGTGTATCTGGTAAAGAGGATATCTCCCTGCGTATTTCCAAATAACCTCCACCCTCCGCCAATCGTCCAGTTCATTTCCAATGATCCTTTTAATCCCACACCCCAGGAATCGGACTTAGCGTAAACGTCTTTATTCACAACTGCAGCGCCCTCACCTATTAAAAGCCCGGGGACATCAATTGGAAAGTC
>JASHWM010000239.1 GCA_030044075.1 Candidatus Rhabdochlamydia sp.
AAAAAGATTTGCAGAAAAACATTCAGTTTATGTATGTTGTTGGCATCTTCAACGAAAAAAGCGCAAAACAAGCGAAAATCGATGAAGAATAGCTGAGGCGATAGACCTCGCAGGATGTTTTGACAGCAGTAGAGAAGTGATGTACAAGTAAAATAAAGCTTGTGTGGTTACTGTAAGTAAATTACAAGTAACCCCGAAAATTTATATTTTTAAATATCAAATTTCAAAAAATTTATTTTTTGAGAATTTGATCTTGGTTCAGATTGAATGCTGACGGCGTGGATGAGGCATGCGAGTCGAACGAAACTAAAGGGCAACCTGTAGTTTAGTGGCGGAAGGGTTAGTAATACATGAATAACTCACCTGTAACCTGGGGATAACGACTGGAAACGGTCGCTAATACCGAATGTGGTGGCGGAAGGGATCTTTTGTTTATTAAAGTAGGGGACCGCGAAAGCGGCCTTGCGGTTACAGAGAGGTTCATGGGATATCAGCTAGTTGGTGTGGTAAAAGCGCACCAAGGCTAAGACGTCTAGGCGGATTGAGAGATTGACCGCCAACATTGGGACTGAGACACTGCCCAGACTCCTACGGGAGGCTGCAGTCGAGAATCATTCGCAATGGGCGAAAGCCTGACGATGCGACGCCGTGTGAGCGATGAAGGCCTTCGGGTTGTAAAGCTCTTTCGCTTGGGAACAAGGTGATGTAGTGAACAACTATAGAGCTTGAGGGTACCAGGTAAAGAAGCACCGGCTAACTCCGTGCCAGCAGCTGCGGTAATACGGAGGGTGCAAGCATTAATCGGATTTATTGGGCGTAAAGGGCGCGTAGGCGGGTAGTTAAGTCAGATGTGAAATTCCGAAGCTCAACTTCGGAGCTGCATTTGAAACTGGGTACCTGGAGGGTAGGCGGAGAAAACGGAATTCCACGTGTAGCGGTGAAATGCGTAGATATGTGGAAGAACACCTGTGGCGAAAGCGGTTTTCTAGCTTATACCTGACGCTGAGGCGCGAAAGCAAGGGGAGCAAACAGGATTAGATACCCTGGTAGTCCTTGCCGTAAACGATGTATACTTGATGTAGCTGGGCTCAACCCTGGCTGTGTCGGAGCTAACGCGTTAAGTATACCGCCTGGGGAGTACACTCGCAAGGGTGAAACTCAAAAGAATTGACGGGGGCCCGCACAAGCAGTGGAGCATGTGGTTTAATTCGATGCAACGCGAAGAACCTTACCCAGGTTTGACATACGGAGGACGATAACAGAGATGTTATTTCCCGCAAGGGTCTTCGTACAGGTGCTGCATGGCTGTCGTCAGCTCGTGCCGTGAGGTGTTGGGTTAAGTCCCGCAACGAGCGCAACCCTTATCATTAGTTGCCAGCACGCGAGGTGGGAACTCTAATGAGACTGCCTAGGTTAACTAGGAGGAAGGTGAGGATGACGTCAAGTCCGCATGGCCTTTATATCTGGGGCTACACACGTGCTACAATGGTCGGTACAGAAGGCAGCGAAGTCGAGAGATGGAGCAAATCCCAAAAAGCCGATCTCAGTTCAGATTGTAGTCTGCAACTCGACTACATGAAGTTGGAATTGCTAGTAATGGCGTGTCAGCAACAACGCCGTGAATACGTTCCCGGGCCTTGTACACACCGCCCGTCACATCATGGGAGTTGGTTTTACCCGAAGCCGCTGGCTTAACCGCAAGGGGAGAGGCGTCTAAGGTAAGGCTGATGACTGGGATGAAGTCGTAACAAGGTAGCCCTACCGGAAGGTGGGGCTGGATCACCTCCTTTAAGGACAAGAGATGGTAACTTCGTTACTATTCTTAGGTTGGGGCAAGCTTTATTTTCTTCCATCACTTCTCTTCTGCTGTCAAAGCAGAGCAACTCTTGGAACTTGGGGGTTTAGCTCATCTGGTAGAGCGTCTGATTTGCATTCAGAAGGTGAGGAGTTCGACTCTCCTAACCTCCATTTTATGCGGTTATAGCTCAGTTGGTTAGAGCGCGACACTGATAATGTCGAGGTCCCAAGTTCAAATCTTGGTAACCGCACCAATTTTTCAGAGTGAAATAATTCCTGCATGACAGGAAATTTGTTATCTTCAAAGTCGAGATAAGTCGAAAGCAAAAAAAATCTCAAATAAAGTAAAAAGCGCAAGAAATTGGTAAAAATGCATTTTAATTTTTACATAATTTCACTGAAAAAAATGGCGCTTGAGATAAAAAAACTTCTAATTAGGTAATTAGGCAAGATAGTTATGTGATCAAGCTATAAAGGGCTGTTGGTGGATGCCTTGGTATCGAAAGGCGAAGAAGGACGCGCTAACCTGCGAAAAGCTCCGGTGAGCTGGAAAGAAGCTGTGACCCGGAGGAATCCGAATGGGGGAACCCGGTAGGAGTAATATCCTATCATTTTTACATGAATCCATAGTGTAAAAAAGCGAGACCCGCTGAACTGAGACATCTAAGTAGGCGGAGGAAAATAAATCTAGAAGAGATTCCCATAGTAGCGGCGAGCGAAGTGGGAAGAGCCCAAACCGAGAATTTATTCTCGGGGTTGTAGGACCTGTCATAAAAGCTTTACGAGCTTAGCAAAATTGCATGAAAAGGCAAACGAAACAGGGTGAGAGTCCCGTATGCGAAAAGCGAGTAAAGCGAGATAGGCACCTGAGTAGGGCCGGACACGTGAAACCCGGTCTGAACCTGGGGGGACCACCCTCCAAGGCTAAATACTAGTCGATAACCGATAGTGAACCAGTACTGCGAAGGAAAGGTGAAAAGAACCCCTGTTAGGGGAGTGAAATAGAACCTGAAACCAACAGCTTACAAACGGTCAGAGGCCTATGTCCCTTTAAGGGAAATGGCTGATGGCGTGCCTTTTGCATGATGAGCCAGCGAGTTACGTTATATGGCAAGGTTAAAGGACGGACGTTCTGGAGCCGAAGCGAAAGCGAGTGTGAATAGCGCGAATAAGTCGTATGACGTAGACACGAAACCAAGTGATCTATCCATGATCAGGATGAAGCAGGGGTAACACCCTGTGGAGGTCCGAACCAGTGTCTGTTGAAAAAGCCTTGGATGAATTGTGGATAGGGGTGAAAGGCTAATCAAACTTGGAGATATCTTGTTCTCTTCGAAATAACTTTAGGGTTAACCTCAGGATAAATTTTTCAGGGGTAGAGCACTGGATTCACGCGGGGGGCTACCGCCCTACCAAAGGAAACCAAACTCCGAATACTGAAAAAAGGCCTGGGAGATAGACTGTGGGGGATAAGCTTCATAGTCAAAAGGGGAACAGCCCAGATCGTCGATTAAGGCCCCAAATTCTATGCTAAGTGAGTAAGGAAGTGAAGTTTCTAAAACAGTTGGGATGTTGGCTTAGAGGCAGCCATCATTTAAAGAGTGCGTAACAGCTCACCAATCGAGAAACTTTGCGCCGATAATATACGGGACTAAAGTGTAGAGCCGAAATCACGGGTGTACTGAATAAGTACGCGGTAGGAGAGCGTAGTATATGCGGAGAAGATGTACCGTAAGGAGCATTGGAGCGTATACTAGTGAGGATGCATGGCATGAGTAAACGATAAAGGAAGTGAAAATCTTCCTCGCCGAAAACCTAAGGATTCCAGGGTAAAGCTCGTCTTCCCTGGGTTAGCCGGACCCTAAGCTAAGGCTGAAAAGCGTAGGCGATGGGAAGCAGGTTAAACATTCCTGCGCCACCTAAAACATATACAAAGGGGTGACGAAGTACGCAAAGCATGCGGACGATTGGAAATGTCCGTTCTACTATAAGCGGGCCGGTAGGGAAATCCGCTGGCATAAAGTAAGGTAGTAGACAAGGGGAACCCTCGGGGGAACCGATGATGTGAAGCAAGACTTCCAAGAAATAACCTCTAGTTGTTGATGGTGACCGTACCAAAACCGACACAGGTGGGTAAGAAGAATATTCTCAGGCGCGCGAGATAACTCTCGTTAAGGAACTCTGCAAATTATTCCCGTAACTTCGGAAGAAGGGAAACCACTTTTTGTGAAGTTTTCGCAACGTAAGCAAGAAGAGGTCGAAGAGAAATGGCCCAGGCGACTGTTTAACAAAAACACAGCACTATGCGAAGTCGTCTAAGACGCAGTATATGGTGTGAAGCCTGCCCAATGCCAAAAGGTCAAAAGGAGGTGTCAGCCGCAAGGCGAAGCACTGAATTTAAGCCCTGGTGAATGGCGGCCGTAACTATAACGGTCCTAAGGTAGCGAAATTCCTTGTCGGGTAAGTTCCGACCTGCACGAATGGCCTAACGATCTGGGCACTGTCTCAACGAGAGACTCGGTGAAATTGTAGTAGCGGTGAAGATGCCGTTTACCCGCAACAAGACGGAAAGACCCCGTGAACCTTTACTGTACTCTGATACTGGCTTCTGACTTTCCATGTGTAGGATAACCGGGAGACAGAGAAGAGGGCTCGTTAGGGTTCTTGGAGTCGTCGTTGAAATACCGGTCTTGGAGAGTCGGAAATCTA
>JASHWM010000240.1 GCA_030044075.1 Candidatus Rhabdochlamydia sp.
TACTTTTCTTCTGATCACAAAAGCGATGATCCCTGCAAGGGAGCCAAAAAAACACAGATAGCGCCACCCATTTTCTGTAAAGTTCAGATACCCCAGGAAGAAGACGGCAATCGATGCGATAAAATATCCCATCATCCCCGCTGCGCTGTAGATGCTGCTGACGAATTCCTTCTTCGTTGTTGCTGGGTTCTCCAGTAAAAGGAGGGCCCCTCCGGTACTTTCTGCGAGAGAAAAAAAATCCCTGAGCATCCGGCATAAGATCAAGAGGACTGCAGCCCAGTTGCCAAGGGTATGATAAGTGGGCAAAAGGCCCATGGCTCCTGTTGCGAGGGACATCCCGATAATTGTCATAAAAAGAGCTTTTTTTCTTCCATAACGGTCGCCAATATAGCCAAAGATAACTGCTCCAAGGGGCTTTGTGATAAATCCCAAGGGAAGGAACAGGATGGCAAGGGCTGTGATCGGATCGAAGTTGATGAAGAAAAGAGGCGCAAGGCAAGGCACAAGCAAATGATACAAGGCCTTGTCGTAATTTTCGAGGATAGTCCCCAAAATAAGAGTAAGATAAGATCTACGTGATTTCATAACACTTTCCTACGCTGGTTATTCCAGATCAGGTACAAAGGGTTAAACCATTTGGTTTTCTCAGCCTTTCAAAAGGCACCCCCAGTGTGCGGCAAAGTATAGCACATCTCAGTTTTTTCCTTTGGAATAATCTTTTTTTTTCCTACTATTTTTCTACATTCACCATAGAGAGGTTAGTTATGAAACATGAATTGCCAAAACTGCCATATGATTTAAAAGCTTTAGCTCCCTTTGTTTCCGAAGAGCAAATGGACTTTCACTACAACAAGCATCATGCGGCTTATTTCAACAAATTAAATACTTTAATTGATGGGAAGCCAGAGGCTGACCTTCCCCTGGAGGATCTGGTCGTAAAAACCTCCGGGACCATCTTTAACAATGCAGCGCAAGCCTGGAACCATACGTTCTTTTGGAACTGCATGAGCCCGTCAGGAGGCACTGCTCCAAAAGGAGATCTTTTGGCGGCCATCCAAAGGGACTTTGGAAGTTTTGAGGCGTTCAAAAAGCAATTTTCCGATGCAGCAGCAGCCCTCTTTGGGTCTGGCTGGGCATGGCTTGCGATGGACGGCAAGGGCAAGCTTGAGATTATGCCGCTGAGCAATGCGGACACCCCCCTCAAACACCAAAAAACAGCGATCCTCACTTTAGATGTCTGGGAGCATGCCTACTACATCGACTATCGCAACCGCAGACCTGATTTTATCGAAAAGTTCTGGGATGTCACCAACTGGGACTTTGCAGCAAAGTGCTTGAAAAAGTAAGAGAATTTGCGGCAAGGGGGATCTTGCCGCACCAATTCAAACTATTTGTCTGATTCCAAAGTAGGTAAAAATCATTTGTCCTCTTCATTGTTTAGGACCGTCCAAAATGTTGAAATTGATACAGCTTTTGATAATCAAACCCTAAATTTTGTACATTTGGATTGAACTTGGCTCCCTTTTTGATCAAAAGATTTGCAACTTCAAATTGTCCATGATTAATTGCCGATTGTAGAGGTGTCTGCCCGCTTCGATCTCGATATTCAATATCAGCACCATTTTCAATCAGCATGCGAGCAACTTCTTTCTGTCCACTTCGTAGGGCTAGTTGCAATGGACGATGGCCATTACGGCTATCATCATTTACTTCTGCACCGTCTCTTAAAGCATCTTTAACTTGTTCAAGTAGTTGTTTTCCTTTCCCTTCAGCAATCAAAGTGGCAAGAGAAATAGACTCGGGCTTTAAATATTCTAAACTTTCTACATACCCTAAAAAGAATACTTTATTCCATAAATTAAGCGTTTCTTGTTCTTCTTGAGAAATAAAGGCGCGCACGTCTTTTTTTAGTTCCTCCCAGTTTCTGGAATCAATAAGATCGACCAGATCTCGTTGCAGCTTTGCAAGAGTCATTTCTTTAGGATCTTTTGAGAGACAATTTCCAAGTAAATCATAGTTAAGAGGCCATTTATTAAAGATATACCAAGTAAAATCATACCAATGACGCCCTTTCTCCTTTTTTAAATCAAATAAAGCAGCAATTTTACTAGCAAACAAGCTAGGACGGTCAAGTACAGTAATGGGGGAAATATAGGGGAAATCTATGTTTTTTGACTCGAATTTAGCTCCACTAGGTGGCGATGTATCTATTTCGAATTTAATAGATAATTTTTCATTATCTGCAAAAGCTCGCGAGTGAGACAAAATGAGCACTTTTCCAATGGATTCTTTTTTCAAAAAAGCTCTTTTGATTTTGACATCCGCATCTTCACGGTCCTCAATAATCATATCAAAAGCAAAAGCCTTAAATTCTTCTTGGACTGCTTGCAAATATGGTTGCCAATTAAATTTAGGGGATGGCTGAAGTGTCCAAAAATCCAGATCCTCAGAAAAACGAGAGAGGCCATAGATCACTCTCAAACAAGATCCTCCAATGAAACATGCATGTTTAAAAAAATCTGTTCTAGCTAAACCGCAAAGTGCTATAGTCTGCGCAATTTCTTTTAAAGCATTCTTTTCTTCTTGTTTAGTTCTGAGGTTATATTTCTTTAGCTTATCTTCAATGATTTTTATGTCCATTTATTCTCCTTTAGTATCATTCGAGCAAAACGACGAACACGTGGACTGTGATAATAGCGAGAAATTTCTTCTAATGTCTGTTTGTCTGAAGCTTCTACTTTAGATTCATCTAATCGCAAGTCTTCTATAACTTCTGCAAATGATTTCCATTTTTTTCGACGAACGTACATATAGTCTGCCAGTGCCTTCCAAGGGTGTGCGATAAGATAAATACTATCTTTATCTTCTTTACGCTCCACGCCCATATAAAATTGTTCTTTAGGTGTGTGTTCGTAGCTAAATATGCCGATCTTTGTTTGAATAGAAAGACTTCTTTTTGCACCAGCGCTTGTCGTTATATAGACAGCTTCAGGAATCCATCCATGATAGGAGAGAGCTGATTCGAAGCTAATATAAGATGGGCCATACAATTGTTGGGCAATTTCAAAAGCATTTATGAGAGAAGGATCTTTTTTAGTGATAAGGTAAATTCCTCTTCTTAAACGAATAAGAATCTTATCTCTCAAAGCTCGTTTTACCCAAGAATAACGTCGATCTTCACTTCCTCCAAGAATAATTGCGAGGGTAGAATCGTGAATGTAAGGTCTTTCATATTCCAAAATCATCAATTTCTCTCTTGAAACTGGCATTTTATGACAGTTTCTAACTTTATAATAACATTATTCGATATTTTATGCAAGAAGCTGGCATTTTTTGACAGTTTTTTGCATAAAATTTAATTCTTTATATGTATCTAAAAATAAGCGGGTTATGGAAGTTTATATGAAAAAATAAAATATGTAACTGCTCTAAATTAACTGCTTAAAAATGTCCGCGGCGGGTTCGGTCCGAATTAAATCGTAGAGAGAAGGTTAGATCAAAATACTAAGACGTTGGCCCTGATCTTGAAAGATCTTTTGGGCACAATTGAAGTAAAATCAGTCCCTAGAGAAA
>JASHWM010000241.1 GCA_030044075.1 Candidatus Rhabdochlamydia sp.
CTGTGATCCCTGCCACCTGATATCCCTTCCGGGTAAGTTCTATTGCAGCAGTAAGTCCAATGATGCCGCAGCCGATGATTCGGATGGGCTCATCTTCTTTCAATGAAAATTGCTCTTCGAACAAATCGATGGCCTTAAAAACAGAGCCCCAGCTCGTCGTGCATCCTGATCCGCCATGTCCATAGCAATGGACAAGAACTTTGCCATCATTTTCTTCTGCAGAGATATTGAATTTTCCTTCCCGCATGGGCCTTGTGCAGGTAAGTTTCTGGTCGATCGTTTCTAGAGTGATCTGGGGAGGCGTGAGATATTCTATCTTTTGCACATCATTTGCAAACAACTCCTGTACAGCAAACAGTCCTAGGCACAGGCTAAGCACATTTTGAACAAGTTTCATTATCAATCTCCAAATTGAGTTTTTGGGAAAAAGAAGAAAGCTAGACCATTGATGATTAACAGTCAAAATTTTTCCAAAAAAACCTTTCTTGGAGGGGCTCAAGGCCATTTGACAAAGGAATAGGCGGGTGAAAGAAGGCCCCCTAAAATTGCTTTAGGGGGGCTTCAGATTATTTGGAGCGGCTGCGTGCGCAGGCAATAAGCGCTGTCAAAAGTTCTCCAATTTTTTGTCGGGCTTTAGCATCGGTAAGGTTCCCTTTGGCATCGAACTTGTCTTGTGCTGTAGGAAGCATAATCTCAGGCTTGTTAAGCGCATGCATATTGAGATACACAAAGACCTGGCGCAAGTGGTACTGTGCCCTGGAGGTGCCTTGCAAGCCTGGAGATGCTCCCATGATCGCAACAGGCTTATCATCCCAAGCGCTCTCACCGTAAGGCCTGGATGCCCAATCGATCGCATTTTTTAGGATGCCTGGTATTGAGTAGTTATACTCTGGCGTAGCAATTAAGATGGCGTCGGACTCCCGCACCTTCGCCTTCAGACGCGCCACAGGATCCGGAAGCTTTCCTTCCTCATCCTGATTGTATATGAGGATGTCCTTCAAATCAAAAACCTCGATGCTGCAGTCAGAGGGCGCAACCTCTACTGCTGCCCTGATCAGCCCACGATTATAGGACTCTTTGCGCAAGCTGCCGGCAATGCCGAGAATTTTAACCTTCTTGTCCATTCAAAACCTTCCTTAATAATGTTCAATTATTTTTAAAAGATATCTCCACGACCCTAATAAAACAAGCCCAAAAAAGTCGGATTAATTAGGGCGTTGCTTACGAATAATCGTTTTTTTCGCAATTTTGACATACGGGATATGCCGAAAGATCGCCCACGTTGTGGGCAATGAGAAAATTCAAGTATTCGGGGCTTGAGAAGATCTCTTCGAGGGTTTGTTCACGCAAATTTCCAAAGCGGATTGTCGCGTTGAAATCATAACAGCATGGGATCACATGCAGGTCCCATGTGATATTGAGGATGTTCCGTCTTTTTCCATTGATCACAGGACAGATCTTTTCCGAGCTTGGCATATTGTAATGGCGCCCATCGCTATAGTTGTGGACATACCCCCACGTTGCGATGTCAAATCCAAGATCTGAGGCCCATTTGCAGAATGCAGCCTTTTCTGGGGGATCTGCAACAGGGAGGAAAGTAGAAACTGCTTGTCCGGGAATCTTGATAATTGCCTTGAAGCCCGGAAATTGCCTCATTGCCTCACTTAGGAGCTGGAGGTTCTTTTTTACAAGGTCAAGGCCATCATAACCATGGATCTTTTTGTAATCTGCACTTGTGAAACCATACAGGCTGATGACCATGCCACTTAGGCCAGACTCCAAAAGCTTTAGAAAATACTCTTCCTTTACCCTTACTCCCAATGTAGAGAAAATGTGGCTCCTTGAGCGCGAGGCCTTCTTACTGAGCATTTCAATCTTGGGGATGAACTGCCGATCAAGAAGGGGCTCTCCAAAGCCATGTAGATGAAAAACACCCTCGAAAGGACCGATGCGGCCAAGGACAAAAGAAAAGTCTTCCAGCGGCATAAAGCCGATCTTGCGTGTTTGGCTCTCGCGAGGGCACATCACGCATTTGTATCCACATGAGTTTGTATTTTCAATGTGGATTTCTTGAAAAAATGGAAGTGGCATATCAAGTGTTATATGTAAGAACCGTTACATATCGGTCTTATAGAATCGTCACTTCAAGGGCCTCGGGACCTTTCCGCCCCTCACCTACCACAAACTCGACTTTTTGTCCTTCACGCAAGTCGGCAGGGTTTCCTTTGATATTGTTCGCATGAACAAAAATATCTTTTCCACCTCTGTCAGGTGTAATGAACCCAAAACCTTTTTGCGCATTAAAAAACTTTACTGTCCCTGTAGATTTTTCCAAGATAAACTCCTAAATTTGGCTTCCAATCTTCTTATAATGAAATGATATTTTTAACTACCAGATATTTCTCGAAAAAACCAGGATTTTCTCCTGGTTTCCATAGAGCATTTTCTTCTGGAATTTTTATAATAAAAGAAGAATAATGTCACTCTTTATTAACGATATATATATGACAAAAATCAATTTTACATGAACAAAATAAACCATCTTCTAGCTTCCCTTTGTCTCTCTGTTTCTTTCTTTTCTATTACACAAGCAGATCCCCTATTCCAACTTCAGCAACTTGATAATTTGGAAAAGCTGGAAGGGTCTACCAAGGAGACATTGCGCATTTATTTTATCCGACACGGAGAAAGTGAATTTAATGTCACTGACAGCCTTGGAGTCAAATACACCTCTGGAAAAGGAAAAGAGATCCAACTGACGGACCGAGGACTTGAGCAGGCCCGTCTGCTGGGGAAGGAGCTTTCCCATAAGGTTAGGACAGACGCTGTGATCTGCTCCTCTACAGCAATGCGGGCAAAGCAGACAGCGGAAGAGATCATGGCGCAGTTTAAAGAAAAAGACATCCCCTACAGAAACGGCGGGGATTATGAAGGTTTGAGCGAAACGAGCATGGGCATATGGGAAGGGAAACCTAAAGATGAAGCATTCAAGAGCGAACTTTCCAAATGGGAGGCCCTTTCTGCCCAAGACAAGTTTACTACCCCTAAAGTGTCCTCTGGGGAAAGTTTTATAGATGTGGCCCATCGAGCGCTAGATGAGCTTCAATCGATCATCGATGCAAACAAAGGAAAAACCCTTTTTATTGTCTCGCATAATTTTACATTGAATGCTTTGGCCATCTATTGGACAAATCCTCCCCTACAAGAAACCCCAGGTTCTCTGCTCCCCCTCACCCGTTTTAATAACTGTGATATGTTGATGGTCGAAATCCCCATCGGAGAAAAAGTTGAGAGCGCCACAGTAAAGATGGTGATCCAAGCATCAAAGTAGGCGCATCATGTAGCGGTCTTTGATACGATTTCCTTCAAATGCCTGAGCCCGTCTTTATAAATCGATTCGACAAGTGAGATGAGGTTTTCGGCTGTATCCCCATCAGGAAAAAATTGGCTGCTCCAAGTGACCTCGCACTCATCATCGCTAATTTTGGTGATACGGATCGTTGCATGATAGTCGCTCATAGGATAAGGACTTTTCACAAAATGGTATTCGTACTCAAAGCGAATCGGATCTACTTTATCGATATGCTCCTGGATGACGGCGCCATCGGTTAAATAGATCGTTCTAAGGTTGTTGTCCATCGTTGATCTTTGAATGGTTGGATGCCAATCAAGATTATTGTATAGGAAGTCCCAAAGTTTTTCTTGAGAGACCGGAAGTCTTTCTTGCACGAGTACAGTACATCTGCTGCCTTTTCTCATAATAGAAACCTATGTTTTTTCCCGAAGGTTAGAATTTTTTTCTATTTAATGATAGCAAAAGGCAATTCTGAAGAATAAGAAAAGGCTCTATCTCCCTATAGTGTAAGCGTGATAGATAAGCCTTCTAGTAAATAAACATTGGACGGGAAAATCCAGATTATTAAGAGGGTGCGACCGATCTTGCAAAAGAGTAAAAAATAGCTTGTCCATTCTTCTTCTATTTTTTTGATTATCTAATATTTCAAGGGAGAGCCTTTGACGACAGAGGGGGCAGGTAGACACTCGATAAACCAAACGCGTATTTGGATCATTGAGTCGCTCTCCTTTATGGTTCTTCCATCGATTGAGACATTGTTCATGAAAATAATGGGAACAGACCGTTCTTATTTTTTTCATCTCGGGAGTTGGGGTATTTTGCTCCTCCCAAGGTTCGAAACAAATTGGACAACCATCGACTTCTACAGAGTTTTGAACTGAAAGCGCCATGACGTTTTAATTTCTTTTTTGAAATAGAAATAGTATGGACATTCACTTAAAATTTGTCTAATCTTTAATATGTTAAACATTCTTTTTATATTAAGCATAAATTAAGAACCCAAGTTACGAAGTATATAGAAGATGCAAAGGCTTTTCGATAATAGGATATCTTGTTTAGAATATCTGCAACTAGGTGATTTTTAGAAAAAGGTAGGCATATGCACACTTTTTTATTCGTTCATGGAGGAATGCTCGGCGGTTGGTGCTGGAGAGCAGTTCGAAAACATTTGGAAGAACAAGGCCATCTTGCACTCACCCCAACACTCACCGGCCTTGGGGAGAAACAGCATCTTGCCAGTCCCAATATCGACCTGGATGTCCACATCACCGATATTGCCAATATCATCCTCTATGAAGACCTTGAAAATGTCATTCTTGTGGGACATAGCTACGGAGGGATGGTCATCAGAGGTGTGGCAGATAATCTCCCTAATAAAATCCAGCGGCTGATCTATATCGATGCGCTGCTTCCTCAAGATGGCGAAAGCATGCTGGGCATCGTCGATGAGGGAATTTCTTCCTATCTTATCAAAAGAGCAGAAGAAGATGGCGATGGATGGCAAGTTCCCCCGCCTCCTGCTCAAAACTACCTTTTTCCGAGGCAAGATGACATCGATTGGGTGGCAGCCAAAAGCACTCCCCACCCGCTAAAAAGCTTTCAGCAGCGGCTCTTTTTGAAAAATCCAAATAAGCACTGCAGAAGTGATTTTATTAAATGCACAAGGGACCATGCCCTAGATCCGATGCTTTCTCGCGCTAAAGACATGCACATCCCCTGTCACCTCATCGATACGGGACATTTTCCCATGGTTACAGAGCCTGCAAAGTTAGGCGATCTGCTGCTGGAAATTACCTCTTAAGCAAGTTCGATTCCCTTCAGCTTCAATTGGTTGGGCACTCCTTGTAGTCCACCATCGTTTTATACGGTTGCTGACCCAAAATTGATGGGTGTTTTGTTCGAGGTTTCGCTGAAAACCATCCATGAACATTTAATTAATCTATTTTAGCTAGAATGAGCTACGAAAAGCTGCAACTATCCGGAATTTCCGGATAGTTCAAAATGAAGGCGGGAGCATGGAGCTTTCAATATGGACATGAGCATCAACAAAGCCAGGAATGAGAAAATGGCGTTCCTTCTCTTCCTTCCGTTGGATCGCAGTGATGATGCCATTTTCGATTTCTATGACGGCAGGAAAGATGGTCCCGCGAGCAACATCGACAAGGTTGCTAGAAATCGACCTTATTTGTTCCATATCAAGGTTTCATCCCGCTTAATTCACGGGACAATAGGGCGATTGCTGACCAATCAAACTTTTCTCTTCCAAGGGCCATGCTCACGATCAGCTTTTCGTAGATTTCGGAAAGGAAGGGCATCGGTGTCAGGGACTGGTCTGCACAAGTGTGAAGAAGCCTCATGTCTTTCAATCCAAGGTCCAATGCAAATCCCCCATCAGCAAAGTTGCGGTTGCACATAAGGGAACGATAGCTATGAAATGCGGGGCAATTAAAAAGAGATTCTCCAAAGACCTCTGTCGCCACCTTGGTAGAGACCCCATTTTTTTCTAAAAGGGCGGCAACTTCAGAAAACGATTCAATAAGGCTTAAGATCATGAAGTTGTTGCACAACTTAAAAATAGATGCCTGCGAGGGTTCATCTCCAAGATCAAATACCTTGCAGCTCATTGTATTCAAAACAGGGAGGGCTATTTTTTTTACTTGTGGCTTGCCCGCTAAAAAAATCCAAAGGGTCCCCTCTTTTGCACGCTCAGGACGCCCGGTCACTGGAGCTGAAACAAAAGAAAGACCGATCTCCTGATGTTTTTTTTCCAAAGCTGTGCATAGCGCTGGTGAGACAGTGCTCATTGAAATATGGGTCAACGACTTGTTTTTTGAGCGCAAAATACCAGAGGGCCCCTCTGTGATCTCATTTAAAGCCTCATCGTTGGACACCATGGTCACGACAATATCGCAGGTATCGGCAAGCTCAAGGGGTGATGATGCCCATTTT
>JASHWM010000242.1 GCA_030044075.1 Candidatus Rhabdochlamydia sp.
CCCTGAATATCTGCAAAGTCTTCCAAATTATCAACAGCAAATCGAGCGTTATTATCAAAAAATGGAACAAAAATGCAGGGGGCTTCTTCAAGATGAGTGGGGTACAGCTAAAAAGAAGGCCCCAAATCCCCAACTGCTTGGATTTGCAGACCATTGGTTTATCAAAGAAGGGACAAGTACGCTTGCACATGAGGTCAGACACCAAATGGTCTTCCTCGCGCATTCCACAAAAGGCCAGTTTGATGAGCGCCTAAAGTTAGAGTGGCTGTCGAATGATCATTTGGTGGAACTTGCCGGAGTGCTCGACTATTACGATACCCAAGGCAAGTCCAAAGGAGAATTTTCTGAGCTCATGTTCAATCATGTCCAGCAGTATATTTTGGATATGGCCGCAGCAAACCCTATTAAGGCCATGAATATTTTGGACATTTTGCAAACAACCAAGTGGAAAGGCCTTGTCCCTCTCAAACAGGAGCTGGAAGTAAAGCTCAAAGCACATGTGCTTGCCGAATTAAGGAATACGAAACATGCCCCGAATAAAGGGATCATCGGTTTTGCCGAGCATACATATGGAAAGGCAGGAGAAAGCACCCTTTCTCCTCAAACCCTCATGTATTTGGTCTTTGCGGCACATTCGACAAAGGGCAATTTCAACGAAAGGGTCATATTCTCAGACCTTTCTCCCAAACATCTGGTAGAGTTCACTGGCGTGGTGGATGCATATAATAAATATGGCTCATCCAAAGGGCCCTTTTCCCAAGAACTTCTCTTTGTTTGCGAGGAGTTTATCTATCATATCATGCAGGACGACTATCTAATGGCTAAAAAGGTGCAGGAATCCCTCCAATCAAGCGGCTGGAAAAACCTCCAGGGTTTGAGACAGGGTTTTGATGACTTCATGAAAGATGCCCCAAACCTCTTATTTTTTCATGTAGGAAGGGCGAAGATGAAGGAGCTCCAAGCCCAAGCATCATCAAGTTATATGTAAATACTTGATAATAAATAGCTTGAATTTAGTTTTTCCCGAATGTTTTGGGACTCTATTAATGTATAAAGTAAATTTTTTAACTTCTGACTATCAAAGATTAATAAAAATTAAGAAACATAAAATAAAAACAAATAATTTTATCCTTAAAAAATAAACATTTGACTTTTTATATTATTATCTGTAAAATTTCGTTTATTTTTAATAAAACCAAAGAGAAAATTTATGTCCCTTCAATTTACTGTTGAAAGAAAAGCTCCTAAAACACTTGGAGAATTTCAAAAAAACCTAGAAGTAAGAGCAGGCTTAGACAACCACCGTTTGGGGAAAAACTGCGAACTCATCCAAGTTGATCCAAATTCCCCGGATGAAATCGTTACCGTAGAAACCATGCGGAACGCTGAGAAAGTTTTCGACAAAGTTATTAGAGCTTCCTTCGTATCGTCTTATGATGTAAGAGAATTTAGACACCGACTCCAAAATTATTTCATGACAATAAATAGATTTTGGACCCTTGAGGATTCAGTCGCATATGAATTTGGATTTATGACTGAAGATTACGCGCTTGAGGAAAACCAGAGGGTAACTAGAGAGAACGAACTAAAACATGAAGCTAAGCGAATCCTGAAAAAAGTCGATGACTATGCAAATAACCTCATTCACCCAACCACTGATTTTGTTCAAACACTTTGGAAAGATGCAAGGAAACATGCTCCCCAGAAAGAGGTCATCGGATTTGCAAATCATTGGTATGCAAAAGATGGCGGAATTACAATTTCACCAAAAGTTCAGCTTGAGCTGATTAAAATTGCACATGAAGTAGAACAACCGATGCATGCCGCACCTTATGGGGATCTATCGCCCGCAGAAGTCATCGAGCTATTGGAGGTTTTGGAAGGATATAACACGTACGGGAAGTCTAAAGGAGAGTTCTCAGAGTACATATCTGCCAAAGCACGCAATCACGTCATGGGGCAACTAGATAGAGATTATCTCACAGCGAAAGAGTTCTTGGAGGCGCTTAAAGCAAACCCCTCGACAAATCTTAAGGATATCAGATCACGGTACGATGAACTGTTCACTCAACAGATAGCAGATGGGAAAAATGGACTAGTCCCAATGATGGAAGGGGTGCTCTCTAATCTCACGAGCGAATTATCAGCGATAGATACCATGTCATTAGAGAAGGTCGTCTCTGAAAGGGAGGGCTTAGATAAAGAACTCGTGCCTTCTTTAGAACTGATATTGAAAAAATCGAACCCTCAGTTATTTCAAACCATTAAAGCTGCTATTGATCAATACGTTAAAAAATTAGATGCCCGTTTTGAAAAGGAGTGGAATGAAGCTAAAAAAAAGGCTCCCAACTCCAATATTCTTGGGTTTGTTGATTATTGGAAGTTTGGAAAAAACCTCGATCTCAAAGTAAAAGAGCAATTAATTTATCTCTCATACAATACAATTGATGGTATGAATCTTGCATATACTCCTTTAGGATTTTTAAGAAGTCTCTCTCCAGAACAACTAGTGGCGCTTACTGGGATAGTCCAATACTTTAATAGCCAAGGAAAATCCAAAGGAGAGTTCTCTCAAAAGAATTATGATTATCTGCATGACCAAATCATGACTCTTATAAATCCTCAGCATTATGAATATACAAAGGCCCTTGATGTTCTTGATGCACTTAAATCAACAACATGGACAGGTCTTGCACCGCTCCGCGATGAGTTCGAAGCACAAGTAAGAAAGAGACTTTCTGATGATATCCGCGATGCAAAAGACAGAGCCGCAACCAAAGGAATTATAGGTTTTGCAGAACATCATTATGGAAAAGGTGAAAAAAGCACACTTTCGTATCGCACCATGCACCTTTTGATGCAAGCAGCCTTTTCAGAGGAAGGGTACATCCGAAACTACTATTTGCAAGCTTCTCTACCAACTAAAGTGCTCGTTGAATACTTCGGTGTTGTTGATGCTTTTAATAAATATGGAAGTTCAAGAGGCGCAGTCTCTGAAGCATTATGCAAGTCCAATCAAGATTTTATTAAAGATTTAACAAATGACCGCGACCAATTGGGGAAATTAGGAGAAATTGCCAAAGAACTTAAGCAAGCAAATTGGAAGAATCTTAAAGCTTTGACCCAAGAAGTAGGGGCATTAGTAGAAGAATTCCCAACTCTTGTGCATTTCAATATCGGCAAACAAAACAGTCATAATAGGTTTCAACATGACGGTTTGGAACCTTCTTATCCTCACCATGCGCGAGCATTCGCTCCACCTGACGATTCCTTTTTTGAACCATTTGATGGAGGATTCTCAAGAGAGCCATATGGGTCTTCTTCCTTAGGGTTACCTGCATTCGGACCACCGCCAGGAGCTGGAGTTCATGGTCAATCATTTGGAGGATTAGATGATGATGATTTTGAATTCCTACCCCCACCTTCAGGGTTCGGATCAGGCAGTGGCGCGGGGTCTTCTTCTCAAGCTCATCCGCATACAGGATTTCCAGATCTTTTGGATGATGACTTCTATCAGCGTCATGCTTTGAGAATGCAAGAACACCCTGAACATTTTGGTATGCCACCTGCTGCTCCTACGCATCAAACTATGACAGATGAACAGTTAGCAGCATACCTGCAAAATTTAGAATTTGAGAACGTCGATCACCAGTAAAGAATAACCTCCCTTATAATAATGCCTTTTGGATGCTCCTTGCAAACCAAAAGGCATTTTGCTTTATATATGAAAAAATTTAAAAGTTTCTTTTATGTTCGTTATAACCATATTCTAATCTTTCTAAACCAATCACATAGAATTTAGAATTCTTAAGAAATCAGACAGCATTTATTTCCAATAGGTTATCATTATATTTACATATAATAAAGACATGGCTAAGATTCTTATCTATTAGAATCTAAAAAGGACAAACTTATGGCTGTCATTTATGGCCCTCCGACGAATCTTTCACGGTTAAATTCAAACCTTTATAATGCCACGACTTACTGGAATTATCGATTGGGTGAAAATGGCGAGGTAATCCAAAGAGGCTCAAATGACAGTTCAAATGGTATAGTCACACCTGAAACTATGACGATCGCCGCCAGGGTTTTTAGCAAGATTGTTCGAGAACATTTTACGACCACGTATGAAATTGGCGAATTTAAAAACGGGGTTAATGAATATGTTCAAAAAGTATCGTCAAGTGCTGCTGAAGGAGCGGAAGATCAACAGGCGCTTCTAGATGAAGCAAAAAAACTGCAGAAAGATGTGGACTACTACGCCATCAATCTGATCCATCCTTCAGACTCTTTTATTCAGCAGGCTTGGAGAGACGCTAAAAAAGACGCCCCTCGCAAAGAAATAATTGGATTTGCAAGCTATTGGTATACAATAGATGGCATAAACACCATTTCTCCACCCGTTTGCTTCCAGCTAATAAAAATTGCATACGGCCAAAGTTTAGGTCAAGATAGCCTTACTGACCTTTCTCCACCATTAACCTACGACCAAATCGTCGAGCTCATCGGTGTGATCGAGCGGTACAACAACCAAGGAAAGTCAAGGGGAGAATTCTCCCAGGAGCTTTACGATGAACTTCTCGGGCTTGTGAGGGACACGCTTGATGACGATTTCATGGTTGCCAAACCGCTTTTAGAAGCTTTGAAAAATACTTCATGGACAAGTCTTGCTCCTCTTGCAGAGGAATTTGAAAGAGAGTTTGAAGAACGTCTGTCACTTGGAAAAGAAAATTTGCCAGAGCATCTAAATCCGGCGGATCTAGCAGAGGGATTCGAGGAAGCGGTAAATGAACTAGACCTTGCCAGAGTACTTGATTCGATGAATAAAATGGGATTCTCAATGAAAGCTATTGAAAGGGCATCAATAGCGCTCGGCAGTGAGGATGAACTATATTCTGGTATCAGCGGAAACCTCACCCGCATTCTCCAGCTTCTGCAAAATAGGTTTGAAGTCCTGTGGAATGAATCCAAAGGAAAATCTCCTCATGGGAGCATTCTTGGGTTTGTGGACCACTGGTATAAGCGAGATGGCGCGAGCACATTATCTATGGAAGTAAGGGAACAATTACTTTATGTTGCCGAGTCTACTACCTTGTATAATCATTATAAATTTTCTATAAATGGTCTCACGGCAGAACAGATCGTTGAGCTTGCAAGCGTTCTCCAATTCTATAACACCCAAGGAAAGTCAAAAGGAGCATTTTCTGAAGGCATGTACCGCTTTGTCTATGATAAAATAGTGGAGATGGTTGAGAGACACCCTCTTTTGGCCATGGATATTTTGGATATCCTTCAGGCAAAAGCGCCAGGCCTCGCTGCACTCAAAGCGAAACTAGAAGAAAAGCTGACAGCGTTCGTTGTAGGGGAATTCAAAGAAGCTAAAACAGGTGCCCCTAATAAGGGGATCCTTGGGTTTGCAGAAAGTAAATATGGTAAATGCGAGAAAAGCTCCCTATCTTTACAAACTCTCTTTCTTTTGGTTCGTGCAGCCCACTGCAGCGGTGAACATGATATACGGCGTTTGCCTCTTGAAAATCTTT
>JASHWM010000243.1 GCA_030044075.1 Candidatus Rhabdochlamydia sp.
AAAAATAGATCATATTTTTAGAATTCTGGAAAGGGTTTTTTGAGGAAATGAAAAGGGCCAAGTCTTGCAGGACCGGGCCCTTTTTGAAAATAAGGAATGAAAAAAAGGGCTTAGATAAGCCAGCCAAACCTTGCGAGGATCGGATGGTTTTCAAATTGGTCGAGCTGCGCAAGACCATTGGCCGCGTCTGCTTCGCTCAGCCTTGCAAACAAACGGACAGCCCTTTCCTGAAGGGCGTCTTGCAGGGCTTCTCTTTGCTCACCTGAAGCATTTCGATAACTCTCGATGATCTCGTGGATCATATCTTTGTCCGCCTGTTCCATCGGAAGGTTGTTCAACACCATATTTTCCATAAATGGGAACATAGCGACCATATTCATGATCCTGACAACCTTGCGCCTTGTTTCGGGATCCTGCACCCTTTCCTGGAGAGCGACAACAGAAGGTCTTTCTCTTGCAAGCTGCTCTTGGTCGACCGGTACATCTTCCTGGATCTCTCTCATCAGATCGTTCCCAAATCTCTCCCCCAGCCTTTGCTGTACATCGTTAACAAGGTCAGGTTCTTCTTCATTTGGATCAGCAGGGACATGCATGAAAGAACCGATCAAGATAAAGATTGCAGAAGGAATAAGACCGATAACAGCAACCGGCGACACAAAAACTGCCAATGCAATCGAAGTCACTGCTAAGCTCACTCCAAGTCCAATCCAAAAGACAGGATTTGAAGTAATATAGCGATTGATCCTGTCATCCACTGCAGACCTTTCTGCACCTCCCTCAAAGGAGTAGTTCATAACGGGATACTGCAGATTATCTAAATTAACCATAATACAACTATATTGATAAATAATTAGAAAATTTTAATGCAATTTTCAATTAACATCAATATAAAAATTTATTTAATAATAACTTATGTAAATAAAATTTTTAATTCATATAATCATATACTTATTTTTTGATTTTCTACTGGAAAAATTCTTCTTTAGAAAATCTTGGGATCGTTTTATCGTATGGGGCAAAATGCTGATAAACAAGGTTTTTATTATGGCCGAAGTTCATCAAATTGAGTGGAAGGACTTTGAAAAAGTCGAGCTGATCGTAGGGACGATCCTTCATGCAGAAGACTTCCCGGAAGCCAAAAAGCCCGCCTATAAGCTCACGATCGACCTGGGCCCAAAGTTTGGGGTCAAAAAATCCAGCGCACAAATCACAAACCTTTATTCAAAAGAAGATTTGATAGGCAAGCAGGTGCTCTGTGTCGCTAATTTTCCGTATAAGCAGATCGGGCCTTTTATATCTGAAGTTCTCACAACAGGATTGATCGGAGAAAATGGCGTGGTGCTGGCAGTCCCAGATAAAAAAGTCCCCAATGGTCTAAAACTGCTTTGAGAGAATTTATGGACATCAGTGTGATCGCTAAATGGCTCATCATTTTCGGGATCGCCCTTGCCGTGATAGGTTGCGCCCTTCTTTTTGCGGGTAAAATCGGGATCCCTTTTGGAAAGCTGCCAGGGGATATCCAGATCCAAAGAGAAAAGTGGGGGCTATTTTTCCCCATTGTGTCTTGCATCGTCTTAAGCATTGTCCTGACAATTATCGTGAACCTGCTATTTTGGCTCTTTAAAAAATAACTTGCTTCCCAAAAAACAAAAAGCTGAAAGACAAAAACCTTAGAAATTGATAGAGTTGTTTTTTGCACCTAAACTTAAGGAGGATCTTATGTCGGCATACCCTGCATCCTGGCACCAAAGCATTATTGTCCCTTCTTCCCTCCTTCTTTGCTCCCTTCTTGGCCTTTAAGGCTATTATACAATTTACCCTTTATACAAATTTAGTTTTAGCAAACTTTGTTGCCTCGCAACAATACAACTCTTTATGGAACGATTATGTCTAATGAACAGCAAACATGGAAGTCCTCTTCAGGATTTATCTGGTCTTTGATCGGATCAGCGGTCGGTTTTGCAAATATTCTAAGCTTTAGCGCAAAAGTGTATAAGAATGGCGGAGGAGCTTTCCTTATCCCCTATTTCCTCGCCCTTTTCTTGCTGGGGATCCCCATGCTTATTTTGGAAGGATTGATCGGCAAGAAGTTCAAGTCCCCCCTTATCCAGGCATATGGCAGCATCCTTGGCAGCACAGGCCGCACATTTGGATGGATCTCGATCCTTGCCTGCCTGACAATCGGTGCATTTTATGTCGTTTTGACAGGATATTCTGTCGCCTACGCATATTTTTCTGCGGCAGGCAGCATCCCTGAAGATACAAAATCCTTCTTTTTAAACGACTTTTTGAAGCTCACTCCAAACATTGGAGATTTCGGGAGCATTTCATGGCCGATCCTTTTTTGCACCCTTGGCGTATTGACAGCGACGTGGGTCATCCTCGTGAAAAACATCCGCGACGGCATCGAGAAGATCTGTTCCGTCTTCATGCCGGCGCTGGGCGTGCTTATCCTTCTCTTTGCCGTCACAGTATCTTTTCTCCCCGGAGGAATGGACGCGTGGGGGTATTACCTCAGGCCAGACTTCTCCAAGCTCCTTGATGCAAGGCTTTGGCAAGACATCTTTGGACAGCTTTTTTTCAGCCTTTCAATCGGTCTTGGGATCATCGTAGGGTACTCACGATACACTCCTGAGAAAACCGACATTAGAAAGGCCATGGTGTATGTGGCCCTTGGAGATTTCGCCATCTCTTTCATCGCCGGCTTTGCCATCTTTGGATGCCTTGCGCATATCAGCCATGTTCAGGGGATCCCTTTTGAGAGCATTGCCAACTCCGATTCGACGTTTGAGATCGGGTTCATCCTCTTCCCAAAAATCCTCAAGTTCTTCGGACCTGTCTCTAGCGTCCTTGGGACTTTGTTCTTCTTCTGTGTCTTCATTGCGGGGATTACCGGGATTTTCTCTATTGTTGAGAGTATTGCAGGAAATGTCGAGACCTCTTTCAAACAGGAAAGGAAACGCGCAGTGACCCTAACGATCGCCGCCCTCACGCTCCTTTCTATTTTCTTTTGCATGGGCAACAGCTCGCACCTCATCGATACTCTTGCCCCGATGCTCCTTGGCACGAACATGCTCATCTCAGGGCTTGCATTGATCTTTTCGTTTTATTACCAATCGAAAATAATCGAACATGACCCCGTATGGAAATTTGGGCCAAAGTGGAATTTTTTTGGCGTTTCGATCCGTTTTGTTTCTCCCTTCCTGCTTGCGATCATCCTCTCTTGCAACGTATGGGTTGAGACCCACAACTTTGATTCCGGAGCAATGTTCAGGTGGTCGTATCTGGCGGTTGTCCTTCTTGCCTCGGTATTCATTTCACAAAAAGTCGGGATCAAAGACAAGGTCCCGGTATTATCAGAATGATCACATATTAGGGGAGGGACACCTCCCCTTTGAGGCCTAAATGAAAATAAAATTCCTCCTCCCTCTTCTCTCTTTATTGCTCATTGCAGCCGTACCAACGGCTTTGCCAAGGGGAGACCTTGTAGAATATGCCCAAACAAACTTTCCCCAAAAAGGAAAACTCCAGCAAGCTTCTAGCGGAATGGTCTATGTCAAGGTATCAGATGGCTATATCCACACTATTTTTCCGATGATCAAAGAGAAAAATCTCACTCTTCCTCCCTATTTTAGCGGCAACAATGTTGGGGCCCACATTACGGTGATTACTGCAAAAGAAATGAAACAAATACACTCTCCCATCCAAGGACTCGGAAAAGAGATCTCTTTCAAAGTGACAAATTTCTCTTCTGTCCAGCCAGAAAATTGGAAAGGGATCTCAAAGGTCTATTACTTCGAGGTCGAGAGCAAAGAACTTGAAACGGTCCGGACAAGCGCCGGCCTCCCCCCTAAAATCCTCGATCACGATTTTCATATAACTGTGGCCCTAGAGAACTAAAATAATTTATATATAAAAAATCTTTTTTATTAAAAATAAACAACTAAATCTTGTATAATTTAATTACTATTTATTTAAATAAGTAATTATTATGTACAATGTCGCTTTTATGGGAGAAACTGTTTTTGGTTCTTCTTTGGATGAGAACCCCATTCTTGCAACGGATGGTCTAAGGTCGTGTATTGGTTTTGCTGGGTGGGAGCCTGAAAAAAAAATCAGCTCCTCGTTCATTTCGGGAGTCCTTCCCAAGTAACCGGTTTCTACAAAAGAGGCTTTGAGATCTTATCGGAAAAAACAGGACACCAAAAGGCAACTTTTCAATGCGTTCTCAAAGGGGGATCTGAAAAGACCTACTACTCTCGTCAAATCATCGATTCGATAAAATCGGGACTGAAGTCCCATCCCCTGATCCAACTTGAGATCATTTCCGAAGATCCATTGTCCAAGAATTTTTCTCTTAAAAGCCTTTCTATCGATTCAAGGGACGGTACTGTTGGGGAATATGACAGGGAAAAAGACCCCCGCCCTCGAGTTCTTCAGAAAAAGGAAGAGCAGAGATATTCAACTTTTGAAGGTTTAGAAGAGTTAACCTTTCGCATCTAGTCAGTCATTGGGGATCCGAGGCTTTTGCCGCAGGGTCTTTGCTTCAGACCGCACCTTTTTTTCCGCCAGCATTTTTTCTTTCATGCGCCTTGTGCGGCGTCTTTTTTGCCTTCGAATTTTTTCGATGAGCTGCTGTTTTTCTGTTTTGACGCTGCTGATTTTTTCTTCGATGCGCTCGCATAGCTCTTTTCTTGCATAGTAACGGTTCATTTCCCTTGAGCGGTCTTTCTGGCATTTGACCTCGATGCCGGTCGGTTCATGCTTCAAATACACACAAGAAGAGGTCTTATTGATCTTCTGCCCTCCCTTTCCCGATCCCAGGATAAATTTCTCTGTCAGGTCTTCTTCCCTGATCTCTAAAGACCTCATCCTTTCTTCGAGCTCTTCTAGTTTTTCTTTCCGGATCATAAAATACCTTTGACGAAAGCAAACATCAATTTAACAAATCTTTTATTGGATTGTTTTTTATTTAATAAGGTATTCATTCATCATCAACACCCTACAAAATTTTTTCTAAAAAATCCTTACCCTTATTTTAAAAAGCTACCTTTTATACCTGATGCATGATATAACTCTTGGGTTTTTACCTTAAAAAAGCAAATTAATATGTCATTTAAAGAATTATCGCTCCATCCAGATATCCTCAAGGCCGTGCAAGAATCCGGTTATGAGACCCCTACGCCGATCCAGCAAAAGGCCATCCCTAAAATTTTGAGGGGATTCGATCTCAGGGCTTCTGCACAGACAGGGACCGGAAAAACTGCAGCCTTCATCCTTCCCGCACTCCACCGTCTGACAACACCTTCTGCTGTCCATTCCCATGGGCCTAGAGTTTTGATCCTGGTGCCTACCCGCGAGCTAGCGATGCAGGTCGCCGCTGAAGCAGCCAAATACAGCAAACATCTTTCTCGCGTAAAAACCGTGTGCATCTACGGTGGCGCGCCGTATCCTGTCCAGAACAGACAGCTTTCCAAGCCTTATGAAATCCTCGTTGCCACACCCGGCCGCCTGATCGACCACATCAACCGTGGAAAAATCAAATTCGATAGGCTCGAGATGTTGATCTTGGACGAAGCAGATCGGATGCTCGATATGGGCTTTATCGAGCCTGTTGAAGAGATCGCAGCAAAAACACCTTCAACTCGCCAAACGCTTCTTTTCTCTGCAACTTTGAAAGGGAATGTCTTGAAGCTCTCCGAACGCCTCCTCAACAAGCCGATGGAAATCCGTGTAAGCTCCGAGTTTGAAAAACATGAGAACATCGAGCAAAGGCTCCATAATGTGGATGGCCTTGACCACAAATATCGTCTTTTGGGCCATCTTTTAACCGACCAGGAACTCAATCAGGCGATCGTATTCACTTCCACAAAAAGACAGGCCGACGTGCTTGTTGAAAAGCTCCTTAAAGAAGGCCACACAGCGGCCGTATTGCATGGGGACATGAACCAAAGGCAGCGTACAAAAACCATTACCCAGCTTCGGCAGGAAAAGCTGCGCATCCTTGTCGCGACCGATGTGGCCGCAAGAGGGATCGACGTCCAGACCATTTCGCATGTGATCAACTTCGATTTGCCAAATAACGCAGAAGACTATGTCCACAGAATTGGAAGAACGGGAAGGGCTGGAGCCAAGGGGATCGCTCTTTCTTTTGCAGCAAGCAAAGATATGCATTTGCTCAAAAGGATCGAACAGTTCACCGGACAGAAGATCACTTCTCACCTCATCCCTGGGATGGAACCAAAGATGAAGCCGCAACAAGCCAAGATGCCAAAGAAAGACTTCCGCCCTCCAAAACGAAGAAGATACTAAAAGCTCCCAGTAAAAGCATTCTTCCATTTTGAATAGAGATTAAACAACCGAGGGATCAATCGATCCCCAGGTTTTTCATGAAGGCCTCTTTCGATGGCTCTCTTCCTAGGAACTTGATCAACATCGCATTCGGATCGGCACTTCCCCCTTTTCCGATAATTTCAGAAACATATTGCGCTCCGGCCTTTGGATTTAAAAGGCCCTGCTGTTTAATTTTTTCAAATACATCTGCAGCAAAGACCCTCGACCACAGATAGCCGTAATACATGGGGCCGTATTCGTCAAGATGGCCAAAAGAGACCTGAAAGTGGTCCCTCTCTCCAAAAAGATACTGGGAGATCATCTTTGATCGAATATCGTGCAGCATCTTTGTCGTGTTCTTTTTAGCCCCTTCCTTGAAATATTCAAGGGAAAGTTCTGACAAAAAGCACTGCCTTTGGAGCCACTGGGCGGAGTTGCAGTTCCTTGCTTTGATCATCAGATCGATCAGCTCATCGGGGAGGGGCTGGTTTGTCAAATAATGGGAACTGATCATCTTTAAGATGTCCTTGTCCCAAAGCCACTCTTCAAGAAGCTGGGAGGGAAGTTCAACAAAATCTGTTTTGACCTTCGTCCCGCACATCATGATCATGTCCCCTCTTCCGAGGATCTCGTGGATGGCGTGGCCAAATTCATGAAAAAATATCCTCGCCTCGTCATGGTTCATGAGCGAGGGGCGCGATAATGTAGGTTTTGTAAAATTGGCAACGACCAAGCTTAGTGCAGCGTGTTTTTTTTGATCTGAAGAGTTGTACGAAGGGAAAAGCACGCACTCGCAAGCATGGCCATATTTGTTTTCCCTTGGAAACAAATCAAGGAGCAAATATCCCAGAGTTTGGTTTGAGTCTTTTTCGCTGATCTGAAGGAGCTTGACGTCCTTGTCCCAAAATTTGACATTGGGAACTTCATTGATCGAGAGGTTAAAGAACTTTTCGTAGATCGAGATCAACCCCTGGACTGTCTTTTCAAGAGGAAAATATTCGGAGATGAGGATCTCATCGACCTTGAAATGGTTCATCTTGTAGTAATTGGCCACAAACGCCGAGTCGTAGGCATTGAGCTTCCCATCAGCCGTCAGTTTGACCCCCTCAGGTAGCTCCTTTGTCATCACAGTAAACTCCTGACTTGCCTTGAGAGCGGACTTTTGGTACAGCTCCTTTAAAAAACTATCCGCTTTTTCCTGTGTTTTGACCATCTGTCCCGACAGCTCATACGCTGCAAAGCTGTCAAACCCTAAGACCTTTGCAAGGGCATCTCTTTTCTCGATCATCTCTTCGAGTATGCCTTCATTTACTGGAAAGGCCCTATTGGAAAAAAGCTCGTACATCGCCTTTCTTGTCTTTGCCACCTTGCAATGTTCCATTACGGGAAAATAGATTGGATAGTCGCAACTCAGCTTATATTCGCCCTTCTCATTTTTTTCTAAAGCGTCGATAAAGTCGCTCTTAAGACCGTCAAGGTCTTCTTTTGAAACAAAAATACTCGGATGGTCTTGCTGGATGTTTTTTCGAAAGTCTTGCGCAGAGAGCGTCAGAGCGTTGCGAAGGCTCTTGGCCTCCTGCCTTCTGTCATCGGGAAGGTTCAGGCCAAACCTTTGCAACTCCAGGACCATCTCATCAAGATAATACTGGTGATGTTCAGGGAGGTTTTCTTTTTTTTCTTTTACCCGCATGACAGCCTGGTAGAGCCCTGTCCCACTTGACAGCGCATCAAAAAACATGATTTTGAGCTCCCTCCTTGCAAGGTCGCTCTCATTTCTTATCCCATCATCGGTATGCACAAGGGACATCCCTTCAAAAAAGGTCATCGCATTCGTGATCTTTCCCTTGATGATGTCCAAAGCTTTGATCGTATTTTCAAACGTCCTTTCCTCATCTGGGATTGCCAAGACCTTGGAAAAGCCCTCATTGAACTCTTCCATCGCAAGAGTTTTTCTTCGGAGCACATCCTGCGTATTTTGCGGAATGCAGTTCTGCACATCCAGCGGACTTGTTAAAAAAGGGAGGTTGTCATCAGAAATGCTTGCATCAGCCATAGATCCTAAAAACGTCACAATAAGTGTTGTTGTCATTAAGAATTTCATCCACGCCCCCTCAAGTTTTTTGTTCAAAAACTGGGGATTCTATTGCATGGGGGTCTTTTAAGCAAACCCCAAAACCTAATCGCCCGCCAAGATCCTTACAACGACCTGCTCATGCATATCATTAAAGGCCAGGTACTCGGCTTTAAGGTTCTTTCTTTCTAAAAACTCAAAAAAGGCCCTGCTCTCATTCTCTTCGGAATTCGGATAATTGTAGAACTCGTCAAACAGAATAATTGTCCCGGGATGGATACGGTCGCCAAGGGCCTCAAAAGCAAGCGCAGTGGATGAATAAAGGCAACAATCCACATGGAGGAAAGCGATCGGCTCTTTTTTATGGGATCCGTTGAACTCAGGCAAGGTCTGTGAGAACCATCCCCTGAAGATCACAATATTATGGATAAGGGGCGGGAGAACTTCAGGATTTTTAAAAGAGAAGGTCCCTTTAGGGAACTTAAAGTCCGATCGGACCCATTCTTCGGGAAACCCTTCAAAAGAATCGAACCCATAGATCTTCTTGTCCGGGTTCAGTGCGGCAATGAAGTTGATCGTCCTTCCCGAACAAACCCCCAATTCGATATAGGTCCCTTTCAAAGTGACCTGATCAGAGGCAAACCGGATCGCCTCTGCATCGGAATGCACAACCTTTGCTTGTGAGAGGTATTTGTCCACAAAACGGACGGCAGCTTCGCTTTCCAGGTAGGGTTTGTTGATCGCCTTAAAATGAAGGATCTGATTCCCTTCCCTTAAATCGGTTCCCGGCGGAGTGGCCAGGATCGTTCCCCAATCAAACCTCTCTGTAGGTTCGGCCCCTAGCAAGAATGCATGGACGCAAACCATCATGCCAATCAATTTCTTCATTTTCATCCACCTCTAGAAGATACACATAGAAGAAAGATACTCCCTTGGGCAATAATTCTTCAACCTGTATCCCTAAATAACAAGAAAGCAACTTCTCAGCTGAGAAGTTGCAGATTAGAAAAAGCAATTAGGCGATCTTCCTTGCTTTTTCCATGTAGTTGCATCGGATCTTATAAAATTCTCGTTTTGGCGCGCTTGTGCAATATTTCGCAAGTTCCTTTTCTTTCTTGTCCCAAGCAGACTGAAATTTTCTGGCTTCTTCAATGTCGTTCCAATATCCGATCCCGATCACAGTAGTCGAATCTTTTCCATTCTGGAGCAGTTCGATCCCGTGGCAGCCATACTGGGCGCCTTTCTTCACAAGCTCGTTCTCAAGGAATTTAAGACCTTCTTCTTCCATCCCTTTTTTAAAAGTGTAATGGACAACAGCCCGATAGTTAGACATATCCCCTCCCTTTATTATGCCTTCCTCATTAATTTAAGTTTTAAATAAAATTTTATTATTATCAATTATTAATTTTACTATTTAATTTAAAACTCTAACAAATAAAGAAATACAATTTAATTAACATAGTATTCTTGTGAACATCTGTATAATATATTGGTTTTTAATTGCTTATACTTTCTTCAGCAGATCTTACCTCAATTATATAACCCCCTTCTGAAAAAATTTCAGATTTCTTTATCCCTTGACATCTTACATATGCTAATGCGAATGTCATCGAGTCCAAATTAACAACGCTAGGAGTTTATATGCGTCGACACATTGCAACTTCCGTATTAATGGCCCTTTTTTGCACACACTCTCTTCATTCTGACCCTTCAGATCAGGAACCTACCATAACCAATTGCGACCTCTTACAGTCGAGGCCCCGGTGCGGCCTAGAACTAAATAGCATGGCAGTCCGCTATGCAAAGGGCAAATTGAGCGTCCTGAACCAGCAAAAACTCCCTCTTGAAGAAGAATGGCTGTACCCAGAAACTCCTGAGGACATGGTCGAGATCATCACTTCGCTCAAAGTCCGAGGAGCCCCTTTGATCGGGATCAGCGCAGTCCTCTCTTTAGCGCAACTAGCAGAAAAAGGTGAGGACAAAGAGACGATCATCAGTGCCGCCCACCTTTTGAAAAATGCAAGGCCGACAGCAGTCAACCTAGCCACCTGCATCGAGAGGGTTTTGAGCTCTATGGAGCAAAGCCCCAATTTTCATGAGGCAATTTTTGACACCGTCTCCAATATTTTCCTGGAAGACATCGACCTATGCCAGGCCATGGGCGAGGCGGGAGCTTCTTTGATCGAACCTGGCGAGAACATTTTGACGATATGCAATACGGGCAGCCTTGCGACTGCAGGGATCGGAACAGCCCTCGGCGTCATCCGGGTTGCCCATGAGCAGGGGAAAAAAATCCATGTGTATGCCTGCGAGACCCGCCCTCTTTTGCAAGGAGGAAGGCTGACTGCTTGGGAGCTTGAGCAAAATGGGATCCCTTATACTTTGATCTGCGACAGCATGGCAGCTTCCCTTATGAGGAGCGGAAAGATCGACCGCGTCCTCGTTGGAGCTGACAGGATCGCTGCCAATGGCGATTTTGCCAATAAGATCGGGACCTATTCACTCGCTGCCCTTGCCCACTACCATAATGTCCCTTTCCATGTCGTAGCTCCCTATACGACGATCGATCCTCAATGCAGGGATGGAAGCTGCATTAAAATCGAGCAGCGCAAACCGGAAGAGGTCAGAGGTGTCTATGGCAGCTTTGGCAACATTCGATGGAGCCCAGAAAAAGCTCCGGTCTATAATCCTGCCTTCGATGTAACGCCAAGTGACCTAGTGTCGAGCTATATCCTCGATGTAGGCGTTGTCAGCGCAAGCGATATTCCTTCTGCTGCAAGCAAATTGTAGTAGAGAAGTTATGGGCCTTCTCTTTGGAAGGCCCAAAGGTCTTCAAAAATGGATTCCCCCAAAAAAAGCAATCTTCGTACAGCTCAATCCGCCTTATTTTCTATTGCAGTAAGAAAAGTCTTTCAGGATCGATCACAACGTACTTGATCCGCCTTTGGTCTGTGCCATCTGCCTTCTTCGAATAAGTGATATGAACAAAGCCATCCGATGAGAATATCCCTGCTGGGACCTCGCCATCATTTTCTTCTAGGATGATGGGATTTGAAAAGCTATTTCCTCCATCTACAGAAACGGCAAGGGCAAGGGGAAAACGATGGGTATGTGAATGATTATATATCAAAACGATCTTGCCAGATCCAAGGTCAACCACGTCAAATCCAGAGTCAGGATTGGGGATCGATGTTGCTTGAGGTGTTGACCAGCTCAGCCCGCCGTCTTTTGATACCGCAGTCCAAATCCATCCCTTTCCTCCGACCTTGTTCGCCCTATCTCGGCATAGCATCCTCAGGTGCCCATCCGAGTCGAAAAAAAGCGCTGGTTCGATGATCCCGAATTTTTGGTCTGGGATCAAAAGGGGACCGATTTTTTTCCAGGTTTTCAACCCTTCGTCCGTTATTTCGATCCAGCAGGCCGTGGCTTTGTGCGCATCTTCCACCTCCCCGACCTCGGAAGAAGAGGGGCAGATCAATAGGCCATTTGAAATAATCGGCTTATTTTTTGTAGGCCCGGCAATCCCTGCAGGTATAATCTCTTCTTCTGACCAGTTAAGCCCATTGTCATAAGAACGCTTGATGTACGTGGCAAGATGGCGAGGGTCTTTTCCTATGCGATAGAATAAAACGAGCTCTCCCCCTGAAAGTTTGCAAAGCACGGGGTTCCAACAGGCAGATGCCTGTGATGCAACAATCTCTTTCGGAATTGTCCAACAATTTCCGTCAAACACAGAAACATAGAGCCCTACATTTTTTTTCATATGGATATTGCTCAGTCCTTCCCCTTTTCCTCCTTTCCAAACAACACAGAGATTTCCGGGA
>JASHWM010000022.1 GCA_030044075.1 Candidatus Rhabdochlamydia sp.
CAGTTTGAGCAGCAGGGGAAGAATCTCCTCCATTTGTGACAGTGTGATTGCCCATAGAAGCTACTGAAGAGCTTGATGTGGACGAAGAAGAACCTAAGCTAGGTGACTGGGATGGGGTTCTTGCTACGACTAATAAATCTGCTAATGACATATTTTTTCTATTATTGTTATTGGTTTAATAATATTATAACACAAAACTAATAAACTCTTAATATTAAATAATATTTACTTGTTATTATTTTCGTATATTATTCAATATTAAAAACTTGTAGTATTAGGAGAGAATAGATCGAATGAACTTTAATGAATCAGGAATATCAATAGTATCTCCCAAATACTTGTTCCTTACTATTATTTTAACATAAAACTAATAATTAATTAATAAAAAATCGAACATTTTATAATTAATTTATAAGAACTTGAGAATAGGTAAGTTAGCGTTCGAAAATAAAGCCCATCCAACCCTCTTTTTCGGCCCAATGGACAACGTTCCAACCCTTTTGCTTGCAGCTACTTAAGTAAGCTTCTTGCTCGGTTTTTAGAACGCCAGAAGTAATGATGGTTGTAACATTTTGAAAATGAGGGTAATAGGTATATGCGACCTCCTGCTCAGATGAGATCATATTGCAGAGGATGAGGTCGGGAGTAATAAGCGGCACAGCCTCAGGAGAATAGAAATAAACATGCTGTAAGTTATTAAGAGAAAGGTTCTTATGAGAATGCTCGAGGGCTGTTTGGTCGATCTCGACCCCATAAGCAGCTTTGGCCTCAAGCATCGCCGAAATGATCGTCAAAATCCCGCTTCCCGACCCGATATCGAGGACGACCTTTCCATTCACCTGATCTTTCATCAGTTGGAGCATGAGCTCTGTTGTAGGATGGGAAAGATCTCCAAAGGCCTCTCCGGGAAGAAGCTCGGCGGCTCTTTTTACCCCATAGGGAGTTAGGTCGATTTTGAGGACGCCTTCTGAATAACAGGGAGAGAATGTTTTGGCTTGCTGCGTCCAGTCGATAGAGGAGGTTTCTTCGATGAGAGTGAGGGGGAGTTCTTCTTTCAGGGAAAGAGGTTTTTCTGAGAACCCTCCAATTAAACGAGATCCATCTTCTTTATCTTCAATAAGATAGATTTCCATGAGGCCTGACCTGTGTAGGGATTTCCTGGCCTTAGAAATTGAAGAGTGGGGAGAGAGTTTGAAAAGATAGTGGATCATGGGGAGCATTGTAGAGAAATCACAGTTTCCTAAAAAGAAAAACCCCCGGAATGAGGGGGTTTTTCTTTTTAGAGTGAGGGGGAACTTTTTTTTAGAAATCTAGCCTGAACTCCAGGGTGAACCCATGAAATCCCAGATCGTCAGGAGAAGAAAGGCGGCCTTCGTCTTCTAAAGCAGAGAATGTTGGATTATTGATGGAACGAGCTAAAAATGCCTCTCCCCCTGCAAAGGGTTCGATAATCAAAGTCACTAGGCTTGGGTCCAGAGCTATCGCATTTAGGTAGTTTTGTCTCCACCAATATTGGTTTTCGTAGGCTGCTTTTACAGAAAAGTTATAGGCATCATCTGCAAATGTAGTTGTATAAGCAGCTCCTAAACTAAATTGAGCTGTGGGCACAAAACGATGCGGGCCTGAACTCAGGTCCTCCGTGTAAGTAACATTGAAGGGGCCTGCTTTCGATACGCCGCTGGGAGTTGCATTATAAGTGGTTGTTTGCATTTGATCAATATTGAATTTCCCCCAAAGTACAGCTCCTGATACTTCACTAAAAATACTGAAATGTTTGCCAAGGAACCAATTGAGATCAACACCAGCCCTAGGGCCAAATCCCCAAAAGTTATTTTTTCCTTCAAGAGTTGTTACATCTTTACCAGAACCAAAATAGGCTTGGGTTACGGATTGTTCTACTACAATGAGGTTGTTGAAGTTGTATTCATTTGTCGACTTCAATTTTTGCCTGATCCAGGCACTCTTTAGACCGAAATTGGGCCGCATAGAAAGGTACTGGCTGACGAAAAAGCTTCTTCCTAGCTCAAAATCAACGTTATAAAAATGAAGGTCCCTACGAGTTTTAAGGTCATTGGTAGAATCTGTGATCGTGTCATAGTTAACAAAGCCCGATATCAGATTTGCTAAACTGGATGGAATTCGAGTTGTAGGGGGTGCAGGTTGGGTTGTGGATTTTGTTCCATGCGTAAGGAATTGCGTATAGTTTAGATAGGTATCCCAACCGTCGTGAGGCATCTTGTAACCGATCCCCACCTTATATCCGCATTTCCAATCAAAAGGAACCCTTTTAAAGTCGGCTTGAATGTCGGTATTATATATGGATGATATGAGGGGCGCAGATGTATTAGGTAGAAACCCAAGATCATTAGGGTTTGATCGTTGAACCGCAGTGTTTGTATCACTGACGATATGATATGCTGAGCCTTCGTAAACAGTCCACACAATAAGGTCAGCTGTCAGGAACATTCCGTAACCCTCATTTTGAGGCCTGCCTGAAGCTGTTAGGGCTGTGTAGTTCCCTCGAACCGTATCGATCCGAACCTGGTTCATTTTATTTTCTAGTTGAGAAACTCGGTGTTCGAGTTGGTCGGCTTCCAATAATCTAGACATAGATAGGATGGCGCTTAGCATGACAGGAGATGTTTTAAGAAAACTCGATTTCATTTTTACCTCAAGAAATTGTAACTTATAAAATTATTCTAAGAATATGTCTTAGAAATCAAATCTAGCTTGAACTGTAAGTCCATGTATTCCCAGGTCCTCTGGTGAATTGAAATTGTTGTTGTTGAGGAAATTTTGTCTCCACCAGTATTGACTTTCATAACCAACTTTTAAACCGAAATTTAAGCGGTTTTCATAAAAGAGTGTGGAAAATTCAAATCCAAGCCCAAACTGCACCATTGGAACAAAACGATGAGGCCTTGCTTCGAAATCGGAGACCGTATTGAATAACACAGCTGGATTCTCTTCTGTAAATGACATTATATCTGAACTGAAAAGCTCACTATTAAAGATATGCTGTTTTACATTGAACTCACCCCATAAAACTGCACCTGCAAGCGTTCCATAAAGGCTCAGATAGCGGAAGAAATAAAAATTGCCATCTACCCCGATCATAGGGCCTATTCCCCAGAACTTGTTTTTTGACCTTGAATTGGTCAGATCGGATGTGATGGCTGAAACTTCCGTTGCATCAGCACCTGACGCACCTGTTCCGGTAATTTGGTTATAGCTTCGAACTTTTTGTCGGATCCAGGTTGTCTTAAGCCCAAAATGTGGCTTTGCGGAGAAATACTTGCTGATGAAAAAGTCGCGCTCAAGTTCGAGAGTGATATCATAAAAATGGAAATCCCAGCGGAGCCTGTCTGTGACTGTCGCCGCATTTTCAAGGGCCACGTTTGAAGCTGGTGTAGGAGTAGTTACAACCGGTTCTGCAAACCTTCTTTTGCCTGTGGTGATAAAGTGGGTGAAATTTGCATAAATGTCCCACTCATCATGAGGGAATCTATAGCCTGCCCCAACTTTGTAGCCAAAGTTTCCTTCCAAATTG
>JASHWM010000023.1 GCA_030044075.1 Candidatus Rhabdochlamydia sp.
ACCAGAAGATCACGATTTTCGATAAACTTAAGATCGCCCACCAGCTCGACAGCGACCGGATGGAGTTCATCCTGCAAAAAAGGGCAAACCTCGTCTACCCGCAGATCGAAGAGCTTATGAAGCAAGACAATGTCCAGGAAGCAAAAGAAGCCATCGATTCGCTACTGTCATTATTTGTCAAAAGGTGTATGGAAGGCATCTATGATGCAGATCCCAATATCGACACCAATTTTGGGTTTATCAGAAACCAGGCGGTCCAGTTTGATGTCGGCCGTTTTTCTATGGACACCGATGAAAAAAAACCTGAAGTGTACACGCAGGAAATCGTTCGCATCACGGAGAAATTCTCACAGTGGCTGCAATCGCACTATCCTGAGCTAGCCGCACATCTCGATCAAAAAATTCAAAACCTCTCAAATGAAGAAAATCCTCAAGTTCTCCGTTAACATTCTTTTGATTTCTGGATTTGCTTACGGAGCAAAACTTGTCTCAAAAAGAGCAACTGACAGTTTTACAATTACAAGCATTACGCAAAAAGTCTCCTATGAAACTTCCATGCCGCTTGGTCATTTTTCAAAAGAAGAGGCAGATCTTTTTGAGGCCATCACAGACCAGAAGTTCTTTTATTTGGGAAAAGGCTCCCAATGCTTTGCATTCGTTTCTGATGATGGCGGCTATGTCATAAAATTCTTCAGAAAAAATCATTTCGCTTTGCCTTTTTTCTTAGAAAAGCTCCCTTTTTCTTTTCTTGAGAAAAAAAAGCTGAAGAAAAGCCTCGAGCTAAAAGAAGAGTTCTCAAGCTACGAGATCGCATTTGATCAGTTAAGGGAGGAAACCGGCATCCTCTTTCTTCATCTGACCCCCTCTGACCACCTAAACAAAAAGATCATCATCGTCGATCGGCTCAATATCGAGCACGTGATCGATCTGGATAAGATCGAGTTCATGGTCCAAAAAAAGGGCGACCTGATCTATCCAACTCTTAATACCCTTATGCTGGAGAAAAAAGAGGACGAGGCAAAAGAGCTGATCTCCTCTCTCTTTGCAATCCTCAGGAAAAGAGCTGAAAAAGGGATCGTCGACGCCGATCCCAACGTAAGCAAAAACTTCGCTTGCATCGGGTCCCAGCCCATCCAAATAGACGTCGGCCGCTTTCGGATGCTAGGAGAGCAAGAAGAAATAGATGTTCATTTCCTCTACAGGATGAGGGACGATTTCAGAGGGTGGCTTGCAAGCTATCACCCCGCTCTTATTGATCATTTTGATGAAGAATTCCAAAGGCTTGTTCAGAAAGGATTATTTTAATGAAGCTCGTAAAAAAATGTTCTATGTTTGCCCTAAAGGTTCTTTTGTTCCTCATAGGCTTTATCGCAGTCGAAAGGTTTTGCCATAGGCAGACCAATGGTTTTATGCTCCATAAGATCCAATCCGACCTCCCCTTTGATGCAAACCGGGAAGTGGCCCCATTGCCTGAAAAAGAGCATCAGGAGGTCATGCAACGACTGGACCAGACCTATCACTACCTGAAGTGCGGCGGGCAGTTCTTCGCTTTTATCAGCGAAGATGGGACGACGATCATCAAATTTTTAAAGCTCCACCATATGCGCCAGGTCGATTTCCTCAAAAGCTTGCACCTGCCAAAAATGATCGACATCTCTCAGATCAAAATTATGAGGTATAAGGCAAGGCGCTTCCATAGTATCTTCAACAGCTGCAAGATCGCCTACGAGCATTTTAAAGATGAGACAGGCCTCCTCTATAGCCATCTCAACAAAACAGACGACCTTCATAAAATAATCACCATTCGCGACAAACTAGGAATCTACCATAAGGTCGACCTGGACAAGACAGAGTTCCTCGTCCAGAAAAGGGCTGTCCTTGCCTCCAGTAAATTCCAAGATATTATGAACCGTGGGGACACAGAAAATGCAAAAAAATGCATCGACAGCATGGTGGACCTGTTCATACACCGCTACCACAAAGGGATCCAAGACAAGGACCCGGTCATTCGCAGGAACTTCGGCTATATCGAAGATACGGCGATCGAGATCGACCTTGGATCCTATTTCTTAGACGAGTCGATCAAAAATCCCGAAAACTATAAGGCGAGGCTGGTCGAAGAAATGGTAAATTTCCAAAAATGGCTGAGCATCCACTACCCCGCTTTCACACCTTACCTAGAGGAAAAAATTTCCAAGGAACTGGATAAAAATTAATTTTTTGTAAAAAAGTAAAGATTTTGTTAAAAGTAAACTATTTATTAAAATCCGCCTTTTTTACGAGGAGAACTTATGTCTAATTCAGTAGGTGATGTCATGGGAGTGCTACCCCAAGCGATGGGTAGTTCTTTGAACGGATGCAGAGATTTATTTTTCGATCCCATCATATTAGCAAATGATGTGATCAGAAATCTCGGCTCTCAAGATAGCAGCCAGTGGCAAAGTTTTTATGATGGTGCTGTGGAAGCAAAGAACATTACAGGTTTCCCTGTTGCTCTTTTGGCTGCAGACAATTTGAAGGACAATGTCGTAGTGGTTGCCCAAGGGACAGACCGCCCTTCTTATTATGCTTCCCAAATTGTAGGGAACCTCGGCGATCTCACAAAAGGATCTTGCGAGGGGATGAAATTCTTAAACCATCGCAATATCGTCTCTTTAGGGGATGGAGCCCAAGATATGCTTGGCAATGTAGCAAGCGGAGCGATGTTGACATCGGGCGTCGCCTATGGAGGCGCTGCTATTGCCGACATCGTCGATTCAAACAAGGCATTGAGCGACCCGCTTCTTGATGATGACGATAAAGCATTTGAGCAGATGCGATCGAACAGCTCTTGGATTGCGGTAGCAAAATGCATCTCCTATATCGCCTGCGCTGCCTTAGTGTTGACAGCAGCGATCTTTGGAGTTGTTTTTTCTCCATGGATCACTCTTACAGCTTCTGCAGCATCGTTATTATTGACCATAAGCCAATACTTTTACGATAGGCTGAGCGGCTACCAAGCTCTACGGGTTTAAATAAGAGGGAGTGGGACACCACTCCCTCCTTTTTTTAAGGAGGGGCCCCAAGTCCTGGAAACAGACTGAGGATCCCTTTGGCAATAATCTGCATTCCCATCGCCGACATGATCAATCCAGCAATTCTGTTGACAAGGTTGATCCCTGTTTGCCCAAGCATTTTTTCTATCGAAAAGGCAAAAAAGAGAAAACCTCCAATAAATATCCCGACAAGCGCGCAGCAGATCCCGATATAGACAAGGTCGAGGAAAGCTGGAAAAACAGTGACGGTCACGATCACTTTACTCATGGCCCCAGGACCTGCGATAATCGGGATCGCAAGAGGGACTACTGCGATAGACTCTTTATGGGTCGCTTCCTTTTCATCTTCCCTGGTCTGCCTGATACGGCTCTGCTCTGCCCGCAACATCGAAAGGGCAAGCAGAAAGATCACAAATCCACCCGCCACCTGAAAAGCTCCCAGGCTAATGCCAAAGATTTCAAGGAAAAGAGGCCCTGTGAACGTAACGATCAGCAAGACGACGATAACGGCGATCCCCGTCGTTATCGCGATCTTATGCTTTTCTTCAGCGCTCCTCCCCTGACTGAGGGACAATAAGAATGACAGGCCGGATATGGGGTTGCAGATCACCAAAAGTGTGAAAAAAAAATTAACAAAATCTTCAAATGTCATGATTGCTCTGAATAAATTTGTGACTCTGAAAAGAAAAATTTGATCTCTTTTCTCGCATTTTCCTCGCTATCAGAACCATGGACTGCGTTACTGTCAATGCTCTTGCCATATAAGGCCCTGATTGTCCCGGCTGCAGCTTTTTTGGGGTCGGTCGCTCCCATGATCTGACGATTGCGCGCAATCGCATCTTCTCCTTTAAGAACTTGAAGGACAACAGGGCCTGAGGTCATGTAGGAAACAAGGTCAGGAAAAAATGGCTTCTCCTTAAGGGCGCTATAAAACTCTTCCACTTCCTTCTTGGAAAGTTTGGTCATTCTCATCGCCACTACCTGCAAATTATTTTTTTCAAATATAGAAATGATGTCCCCAATATGCTGCTCTTTTACAGCGTCCGGTTTAATAATAGAGAGGGTCTCTTCGATTTTCGCTTCTGATAGAAGGGCCGTTCCAAGGGCAAGGGCAACAAGTAATTTTTTCATTAAAACCTCATAAAAAATTTATTTCTTCTCAGGAATGGACCCTATGCCTTAAAATGCTCTCTTTTTTATTCTAGTAAATGAACGAAATCATCTTTTTTACCCACATCTTTTTTATCATCGCCTTTCTTTTCGGCGCCTTAAAAATTGGGAAGGAAGCGCTTTCCGCATATGTTATCTTGCAAGCGATCATTGCAAATCTTTTTGTCGTTAAGCAAATAACTCTATTTCAAAAAGAAGTCACTTGTAGCGACGTGTATATGGTCGGTTCTATTCTGGGAATGAACCTTTTGCAAGAGTACTTTGGAAAAGACACTGCAAAAAAGACCATGTGGATCACATTTTACTGCATGATCTTTTTTTCTCTTACCTCTTATATCCATCTCGGGTACATTCCTAGCAAGCATGATACCACACACCAAGCATTTTTTTCTATCCTCTCGCAAGCTCCCAGGATCTTTCTTGCATCGGTGGCAACATTCTTCTTGGTGCAAAAGTTCGACATCCTTTTCTTCGGCATCCTGAAAAAGATGGCCCAGGATCGTTACTTGACTCTAAGGATCGTTGTTTCCCTCGTCCTCTCGCAACTTTTGGACACGGCGCTTTTCAGCTTCCTCGGGCTTTACGGGATTGCTTCTTCGATGTTTGACATCATCGTCCTGAGTTTCAGCATCAAACTGATCGTCATCTTTACTCTTGCCCCATTTGTAAAATTATCAAAACGTTTTGTACGAGCATGACTTCATTTCGCTTTGAACTAATCCACACATCAAAAAAATCAAGGGCGCGCGTTGGAAGGATCCACACCCCTCATGGGATTATCGAAACACCAAACTTCGTCGCTGTGGGAACAAATGGAACGATCAAAGCGCTGGACAACGCCATGATCGACAAGATCGGGATCCAGCTGATGTTTTGCAACACCTATCATATGCTCCTTCAACCAGGTCCTGAGGTTGTAGAAAAAGCAGGAGGGCTTCATTCGTTTATTCGAAGAAAGCTCCCCATCATCACAGATTCCGGCGGCTTTCAAGTGTTTAGCTTGGCATACGGCTCTGTTGCCTCCGAGCTTAAAAGCAAGGGGACCAAAAAAAGCGAAGGGAGCGTTCTCAAGATCACAGAAGAAGGCGTCCTTTTCCGCTCCTACCGAGATGGTGCGAAGGTCCTTCTCACGCCTGAAAGTTCCATAGAAGCGCAAAAAGCGTTAGGGGCCGACATCATCATTCCTTTTGACGAGCTTCCCCCCTATCATGTGGACCCCTCTTCCCTTGAAACTTCTTTAGATAGGACGCACCGCTGGGAAGAACGTTCCCTGCTTGCCCACAAAAATAGTCCAAGAGGCCAGGCGATGTATGCAGTGGTCCATGGAGGGGTCAACACAGCGCTCAGAGAAAAAAGCTGCGCCTTTTTATCTAAGCTGGATTTCGATGGGTTTGCAATTGGAGGGAGCATGGGAAAGACAAAGCAGGAAATGCACTCCATGCTCCAATTTACCATGCCAAAGATCCCTGTTGAAAAACCAAACCACCTCCTTGGGATCGGAGATCTGGAGTCCATTGAGCTTTCCGTGCCCCTTGGTATTGACACCTTCGATAGTTCCTATCCTACAAAAGCAGCGAGGCATGGCCTTTTGTTCACAAAAGGCGGTAATGTCAAACTTGGAAAGAAAGAAAATAGTGTGAATTTTGGTCCGATCGACGAAAAGTGCTCCTGTCCGACCTGTCAAAATTATTCTCTTGCCTATTTGCACCATCTGGACAAAGCAAAAGAGATGACTGCGATGAGCCTTGCCTCCATCCATAACCTGCATTTTATGGTGGAGCTCATGCAAGATTACAGGTCAAAGATCCTTCTTGATGAGATTTAGATCTTCAGCGAGCTCATGAACTGCTGGATCTGCTCCTCGCAAGAGCTATCTTTAGGATGCGCAACGGTCAATCTGTAGAGCTTGTTCCCGACAAGGATCAAACGCCCTTCGATCTGCTCTTTGCCATTCAGCGCCTTGTAGTCCAGGACGCGGTATCCGGAATAGACATTGAACTCCTGGTTCAAGAGATGAAGTCCGGGATGGTTCTCAAGCATGATCTTCAATGTTTCTTTGAGCAAAAGCCTGCTTCCGTAGGCTGTCCACTTGCTTGGAAGGTCTGTGTAACTGATCGTATAGGAAAGTTCTTTGCTTGGACTGCTCACAAATTCATTGATGCGCAGGGATTGGTTGGTATCTTCGATAGGAACTTCTGTTGCACTCAACTTCGGTTTTGAAGGAAAATGAATGCTGAACCTACCTTCAGATGAATTGTATTGCACCCAACCTGTCATTAACACGTGCTGCATGAGCGCAGTTCTGATCTCCATCATGCCGCCCGTTACAGGAAGCGAGCTGATTGAGAAAAAAATGAGGATGGCAGCAATGGCCCTGATTGGCCATTTGAGCGGTTTGTTCCGCCAAAGAAAATTCTGGTCCTTTCCAAAGAAAGTTTTCCAGGCCGAAGAAAGCGAAGGTTTGCTCCCCTTAACAAAATAGCTTTTGCACGCCGCCAGGAAAGAGAGCTTTTCTCCTTTGGGGTCTGTAAGTTGCAGCCCAAATAGTGCATGGCCAAGCGTTGTCTTCCATACAGATAGCAGTAAGGCATTGACCAGAAAGAAAAAAGGAAGGGCGCATAAAGCCGCAAGAGCGATGCTGTCATCGAGAAAATAGGAGAGGACCCCCTGAAATAAAGCACATAAGGCCGTATAATCAAAAAGGCCGGCCAGTAAACGTTTCCAGAATAAATTCTTTAACATAATACAAACCTATAATATCAATAAATAATTGCAAAATTATAAACTATCACAAACTATAAATCAACCCATAAAATCACCTTATTAAACCTGACTTTACTATCTAAATTATAGTTAGTTATAGCAGCAAAACAAAGACCCGTTGACAACCTTTTTGTAAAAAGATTAATTTAAAACTTACAAAATGGGACAAAAAAATGGGCGAAAACGACCTCTCCTTATCGGATCCGTCACAGAATTTTTTTACTCAGGCCCCCCACCCGCTAGACTCTTTGTTCCAGCCAAAGGCCATCGCCCTGATCGGTGCCAAAGATACCACAGGGAGCGTTGGAAGGACCATCTTCAATAATTTGCAGTCTTTCCCTGGAAAATTCTACCCCGTGAACCCAAAAAGGGAGGAGATCCTAGGGAAAAAATGCTATCCGGAGCTCTCGGCCATCCCGGATAAGGTCGACCTTGCGATCATCGTGACGCCAGCTAGCACGGTCCCTTCTTTAGTGGAAGAATGCGTCAAGCAAAAGGTCCCATCTGTCATTATTATCTCCGCAGGCTTTAAAGAGCTGGGGCCATCCGGGCAAGCACTTGAAAGCCAGATTCAAAAGATCATCAAAAACACAGCGACACGGATCATCGGGCCTAACTGCCTTGGTGTGATGAACCCCAGTGAAAAGATGAATGCGACGTTTGCTGCAACAGACGCTCTTGAAGGACAGATCGCTTTCATCAGCCAGTCGGGAGCGATGTGCACGGCAGTGCTCGATTGGAGCTTGCAGCAGAAGATCGGGTTCAGCGCTTTTGTCTCGATCGGCTCAATGCTTGATGTACATTGGGGGGACCTGATCGACTATTTGGGCAATGACCCTAATACAAGCAGTATCCTCCTCTATATGGAAACGATAGGAAACGCGAGGGCATTTTTATCTGCAGCGAGAAAGGTCACCCTCTCAAAACCGATCATTGTGATCAAAGCAGGCCGCACAGAAGCCGCAGCAAAGGCAGCGGCCTCGCATACCGGCTCACTTGCAGGAAGCGATGAGGTATTTGATGTTGCCATGCAAAGAGCAGGTGTACTTCGGGTGAACACGATCGAAGAACTGTTCAACATCGCACTTGCCCTTGGAAAACAGCCTTTGACAAAAGGGCCTCATTTGACAATTATCACAAATGCGGGAGGTCCGGCAGTCCTTGCAACTGATAACGCCGTATCGCAAGGCGCTCAAATGTCTGAGCTGGACCCAAAAACAATCAGGGAGCTCGATGCCTTCCTCCCTCCGGCTTGGAGCCATTCCAATCCTGTCGACATCCTTGGCGATGCAAGTCCTGAAAGATATGCACAAACGAT
>JASHWM010000024.1 GCA_030044075.1 Candidatus Rhabdochlamydia sp.
CCTAGCATGACATTTGACTTGTCAAGGATACGAAGAACAATCCTCTCCCCAAAGGATACAGGAACGGTGCTCACACGAAAATCGATCTGCCTGCCCCCCATCTGGAGCTTGATCCTTCCATCTTGAGGAAGCCTTTGCTCAGCGATGTCCAACTTGGACATCACTTTGATACGGGTGAGGAGCTGCGTCTGGTATTCTCTCGAAGGGGCGTGCCTTTTTTGCAAGACGCCATCGATCCGATAGCGGACATGCAGCCCATTTTCTTGGGGCTCAAAGTGGATGTCGGAAGCGCCCTGCTGTATTGCTTCAAGCAAGATCGCGTTGAGCATCCGCACAATAGGAGAATGCATTTTTTGTTCAAGCAGGTCGTAGCCGTCCGTTTCTTCTTCTTCGGAAAAGACCTGGCCGTCCTCTTGAAAGCTGGCAATGATCTCAGAGGCCTCGTTCTCCTTTTGGTGGTAGCACAGCTCGATCGCCTCTTCTAATATTTCTTTTGAGACGAAGACCTCCTGCACATTTTTTTGGAGCATGTGCCTGAGGTCTTCAAGCGTGATCAAATCAACAGGATTGGAGAAAGCAATTAAAGCGGAGGTTTCTGTTTCATCAAGCGGGAGGACGCCTCTTTGCCTTGCAAAACTGTAGGGGATTTTTTGGACCTTGTTTTGCACAAAGGGATATTCAACCAAATCTTTTACGATCGCGATGCCGAACTGTTTTGCACTCTGTTCATTCATTCATCCGTCCCGCAAGGATTTTGAGACCGTTTTCGACTGTCCTTTGTTTCTCAAGCTTTTTTGCCCAATTGAGCTTCTCAAGATATTCCGGAATGTCCCCAGGTCTTTTCTTGAGCTCTTCTTCCCGAAGTTTTTGGAACTGTTCTTTAGGATCAACGACAATTTTTGGCGTGATGAAAAAAAACATTTCCGTGTTGCTGTCGGTCAAATGGGTAGAACCAAAGAGTTTGCCAAGCCCGGGAATGTCTCCAAGGAGCGGGATCTTGTCGGTCTTATCCTCTGTGGACCTGCGCCTGAGCCCTCCGATGATCACTGTCTGGCCGTCCGATACCCTTACTTCGTTCTCGATATGCCTTCTTTCCACATTCGGGCGATCTTTCTCATGGGCAGCTTTTGTCGTATCAAAAGTAATGTCGGTCTGAAGGGTGATGAACCCTTCGACCTCATCAGGGTCGCTTTCATTGTCGGGCAGATGGACCGTTGGAGTAAAGACGATGGTAATTCCGTATTGGGCCCTGGTATAGGACTTTTCAAAGGCGATCCCCTTATTGGTATCAATCGGGGCGGCCCCATTATTGATCGAGATCTCTTCCTGGATCGCAATAGTCGCAGGAGTCTGGTTGACCGTTACGACGGAAGGCGCTGCGTTGAGCTGGATATCGTCCTGGCTCATCAGGAAGCTATAGGCAACATCAAACGCAGGGAAATATTTGCTTTTTTTCCCTTCAAAGAAAAATTCAAAAACTCCCCTCCCTTTTGGAGCATAGGCGCCCTCAAAAAGAGCTCCGCTCGTATCCGATCCAAGCTTGAGGAGGTTAAGGCCAAGGGAAGTGTTGCTGATGAGTTTTTTTTCAAAAAGGAGCACTTCGATCTGGACCATCTTTTTGGGGACGTCAAGCTTGCGCAGCAGCTCTTTGATCTTAAGGAAGGCATCCCTTCGGATGACCATCAGGAGGTTGCCCGTCTTTGGGTCAGGGATAAAATGATCGCTCGTCTGTCCTTGTTCAATTTCGAGTTTTGAGGAAACACCCGGATGAAGCGGTGGGGGCGACACAACAAGAGGGGACACATTGGGAGGGTACCCGTCAGGGGAAGATTTAGGGCCCATGCCTTGAGCGGAATAGGCCACATCGGTATTTTGAGGCAGCTCGACATTGCTGTTGAGCAAAGACACATAGACCTTTTCAAGGACTGCAGCGAGGTCGGTCGGGTCGCTATGTTTACAGCTATAGAGGAACACGGCCATTTCGCTTGGTTCTTGCAGCTGGTCCTCAGTATCTCGGACAAGCTTTTCAGCCCGGTCCACCATGTCCTGCTGTCCAATCAAGATGAGGGTATTGCCCGATCCCAAAGGAAATGTCGTCAAACGGTCGGCCTCAATTTTACCAAAGGGAGGCCTGCCTTTCTCGGGCGCGTCCCCAAAAAAAGAGGACAGGATCTTCTGCATCTCATGGACCCCGATCTTTGATAAAGAGAGGACCCGGGAAACTTTTCCTTTTTGACCATCCCATACAGTATTGTAAAGGTTGATCAGCTTTTCCACTTCCTCTTTGGAAGACACCACAGCAATTTTATTGCCTACCTGATAGACGAACGTTTGCTTGATATCAGCAAACCTTTCAAAGAACTGGAACACGTTCCTGAGCTGTTCAGCAGGAGGGGTAAAGACATAAAAGACGCGGGTCCCTCCAGGAAGGGTTTTTACCTGCTCGTAAGAAGAAACAATATTTTGGACTGCAGCGAGGTCTTGCTTCAGGATATAGAGCTGGCGGGTATAAGGGTTGAGCTGTTTGATCCCTATGCCGTTATGGGAAAGGACGATCTCGAGCATATCGCTCCAAGCTTCCCTAGGGATAGGGATGCTAGAATGCATATGCAGCTTCAACGAAGCAGTCTCAGGAGGAATAATGTAGAGGTAATCGCTAGACCCATACTCCATGATAAGCTGTGTCAAAGTCGTCTCTTCCTGGTCCCAAAGGGCATAGCCCTCTTCTTCCCTTTTGGCCTCATTAAGAGCGGTCGACCTCCAGTTTTCCTCAACACGGATGATTTCTTTCTTGATCTGTTTGACACTTTCTAGAAGGGAGCGGAATTCTTCATCAGGCGCTTGCCGCTCGTGCAGCAGTCCGAGGTTCCCATAACATTTTTGGAGCTCAAGGCGTAAACTGCGGAGCGTTTGGTTCACTTGGGAGAGCGCTTCGTCACCCGATGATTTGGAAACAGAGACCTGCTCTTTTTTTTCTTCGATCGTCTGGGAAAAGCCATGGCAAGTGAAAAGAAAAAGAGCTCCAAGAAGATATCTCATGGCATCTTCTCCCAATTTTCATCTTCTTGATATTGCTGATTTCTCTCTTCTACTGACTTTGCAGGGGTCTGCGAAACAAAGTTGTTTATGCTTTTTGATAGTTTCGGAGTCGTTTTTTTATCTGAGATCGATAAGGTCACATGCTGAAGGTTTGATCTCCTCTCGTCGAAAAGGCGTCCCTTTAAATACGTCTTTCCTTGCCACTTTTCAATATCATCGACAACAAAGAGCTCGCCGGACATCGTTTTGTCTAAAACGGCATTGATCTCCCCTAGGGTCTTTACTGAGTGCCAACCCTTCCCGGACTTTATCCACCAATCGCCTTTTTTTAAGACCACCCTTCTCTTTCCCAAAAAGGCGCTCACCTGCGTTGCTGTCTTAAGCCGCAGCGAAGTAAAAACTTCTTCGATCTTTGATTGAACTTTCAGAGGGTGTTGGACAAGGATCTTCTGGGTCAGGGAATAAAACCCGCTCTCATCCCAAATATCTAATTCGATTGCATTCATAGAAACCATTTTTACATACGCTAAAGGCGCTTCTGTCAAAGCTTCGGAAAGAGGGGTTTTATGCCACCTTTTTCCATCCCAGCTTAGATAATCTCCAGCAGTAATATAAACGACGGAAGACAAACCGTCTTCTAAAAAGTCAATTTGATAGGAATATTTTTCTGCAGAATAGCTAGGACCGCCATATTCTTGGAGGAGCCGGTCAGGGCCCCATGCCTTTGCCCCCTGAATTGCCTGGAAAGGCCTTGAGCTGAGCACCTCTCCCGGAACAGTGGTCTGCATTTTTAAATCGAGCTCGGTTTTTTCAAGTTCGTTGCATTCAACAAAAAATCGGATTTTCCCCATTTCTTTTCGGGGGCTGATAGAAAGAAGTGAAGGGGCCTCGCTGAAAGAAAGCTGGTCCTGCGCACCGATATAACCCAAAAAGCATTTTTCACCTTCGCCGACGATTTTTTTTTGCAGGGAACCTTTGATCCCTACTAAGACCTGTGCAAGGGGAGATGTTTTGTCGGGCCTTGTCAACATTCCAAGGACCATCACCTCTTTTTGGATATGGGAAAACTGGGGAGAGATCTCTTTTGAGTAAAGAGCCAAGGGGCCAAACCCGATTTTTGAATAGTCTTTTTTTTCTTCTTTTTTATCGACAAGAGGAGCCCTTGCCGCTACCGCCATCTCCTCTTTGGGATAAATCAAAAAAAGAATATAAAAAATTAGTAATGAAGATAAAATAAAAACAACTATGTTGTATTTTCTAATAAACCTTTGAAGCTTATACGAAGAAAAAAAATATAACATAATCATTAAGAAAGTTCTCAGCAGGGAAATTCATTATGAAGGAACAAAAAGAAAAAATGCAACGGTTAGTTTGGTAGGGGAAAAACCTGCAAAAAAATGGGGTTAAAGAAAGCCGCCAGAGCCATGAGAGCCGCTCAAAAAAACCTGAGAAAAGCTATGCAAAATGGCCTTACACAGGTACGTCAGCAGAGCAGCTGCTCTGACGGTTCGTGTGCCGGGATTTCACCGACGTCTTTCGAAAATTGCATCTCAAGAGCAGTTTTTATAGTGCTCATGGATTGGTATTCTTACCATCCGAAAGTGCGCTTTGAGCGCCACTTGGAGTTTCTTATTCAGCTCCTTCCAGAACGACCATACATGCTTGGTGCGATTCCTCACGGGTAGCTCCAAGGTGACATGGCCATCTTTGCCATCCGGTATTTTACCAGGACAAGAAGGAGGCTTTTCAGAAAGCCCTAAAAAGCGGCGGCCTATGGTCAAGGCTGCCGCTTGATGAATTGTGAGTCCATAACGTCTTGCAAATTTTACTCGCCCAATCAAAGAGGTATATGCCGGGTTGACCTGCTTGACCAGAACTCCTTTTTTACTTCCACTTGATTGTAAGTGGGAGAGGATCATTTGATAGGAAAAGGAAGAGAGCATTCGCGCATGGGATGCAGAACATTCCTCTCGAAGAGATGTTTTCTTCCTTTGGAAGTCCAGATCTTCGATTACAAGAGGCTTGCAGGCCTTTTCGGCATAAGAGGTCGCTTGTGATGCTGCATCGCCGATAATTGCACGGGCCTGATGCGTGTTTTTATTGCTCAAATTGAAAGGGATTGTTTTCTTATGAATAGGATTGCCAAACCGGTCTGTTTCGACAATAGCAAGGTGGTCCGCGTTGATATCCAAACCGACCACCCCGGACTCTTTATTGGATGTGCATGGAGGTAGTTCAATATTCATTGTTGCAAAGGCCCGCCAACTCTTGTTATCCCGAATGAGCCTCCAGCTGATCGCTTGGCCAAGGCCGCTTTTTCTTTGTGCGCAATTGTATAACGCTGTCTCAATCTCCTGCTTGCCATAGGAAAACTTCACATCTTTAATAAAAATGTATTTACCAAACCTTTCTGATAAAGCATCAGGAATCCGCAATCGCAACGATATTGTTTGGTCTTGTTCCAGAGTTGCCGTGCAGCTTTGATTTCCTGATGCCTCATCCTTCGAACCTAAAAAAAACAGTTCCCTTGATCTTGAAAGCTGCCAGTCTTTATGCCACTCTTCATGATTCGAATATCCGTTAGCCTCCAGATCAAATTGTGCGCGGAACAATTTTTTTGAGCCAAAACAAAGTCGTACAATGCCCTTTTTACGGTCTTCTTCTAAATCGTGAAGTTCCTTTTTAAGTTTGTTAAGCCGCCGTTTTTTGTAATGGACAATTTTTGGATCGGCCTTGTTTTTTTCGAGCCTTTTAATTTTGCTTTCAAGAGAATCGGCCCTCTCTTTCTTTTCCAGGATCAAAGCAGGCTGTCTTTTTTTTATTGAGTCGATTTTTCCTTCAACTAATACTTTGAGCGCATTGAACTGTCTTGCGGTAATCTGATAACAGGCAAGGTAATCGTTCTTTAGAGCATTCGCCTCTTTCCCTGCAGCAATATCGGCAAATAGACGATGTTTAATATGAGAAAAATATTCCCCCAAAGCATGCAGCGCCTCATCAACAATAGTTTCTACCTCTATCCTAGTCTCATAGGTGCGCGTTCTTTCTTTGGTCATTTTTAGAGTCCTTCTGCAGCTTCTTTTAACGCTTCCAGGAGTTTCTTGTTCTTTCTGCTTGTCGCTCCATAAAGTCTTGAAGAAAACACAGTGATGATCTCCAGGACATCCTGCACAAGATCTTCTTCAAAAGATGAGCTTTCTGTTTTATTAATGATCAAAATTTCAATGCCGAACTGTTCACAAAGAGAAAATACTAACTCTGAACCAAACCGAAGTAAACGATCTTTGTGAGTGAGCACTAAACGATCGATTTGATTTAGGCAGATGCTCCGTATCAAGTTCCTTAGACCTCGCTTATTATAATTTAAGCCGGACCCTAAATCTTCGATCACTTCATAGGTCCATCCATTAGCCGAGCAAAATGATTCCAGGACCTGGACTTGGCGCGAGAGGTCTTCTTTTTGATCATGACTGGACACTCGGGCATAAGCGATTGTTTTTTTCTCAGAAAAAGCTTTCCTTGGAGACGCACCTAAAAGAGCTGCCAAATTATAGCGGCGATGTCCCTTTACTGTTCGTTCGACCATGATTTTACCACTCTTCTCCCATCGCCGAAGAGTATCGCGTGAAACGCCCAGTTCTTTAGCTGCTTTTCCAATACTTGTTTTCATGCAATGAAATATATGTAATATTGCATATGTTTTCA
>JASHWM010000025.1 GCA_030044075.1 Candidatus Rhabdochlamydia sp.
TTGAGCTCAAGAAGGGCATTCTCTATCGGAGTGCCAGTAAGCCCAAGGCGCATATCTGCCTGGATGCTCTTAAGGGCTTTATGCGTTTGCGACTTGGAATTTTTTGCGATCTGCATCTCATCGAAGATGGCAAGGTCGAAAAATAGCTCTGAAAAAAACTTCTGCTCGCTGCGCAAGACGCCATAGGAAGTGAGGAGAAGCTCAAAACTTCCCGAGGTGCTCCTCTGAGACCCGTGGAACAAGATCACTTGAAGGCCGGGGAGAAACCTCTGCAGGAGTTCCTGCCAATGGTACATCACTGACGTCGGACAAACGACAAGAACTTTAAAGGGGAGGTCCTCCTCTTTCTTTTGTTTTCTTACCACAGCGATGAGGCTCATCGCCTGGTGGGTTTTTCCAAGTCCCATCTCATCGCATAGCATTCCCGAAAGGCCATTGGAGTATAAGAACCAAAGCCAGGAAAGCCCTTTTTCCTGGTAGGGCCTCAGCTGGCTCTCAAGCCCTTCCAACACTGGCATCTCGGGTGTGGACAGGGCGAGGTATTTTTCAAGATAGTCGCTAGAAGGGATTTCTTCGTCCTTAAAAAGGATCGTCTCATAAGCTGCGAGGCGAAACCATTCGAGTGTCGTGAGCCTCAGCTCTTTTTCTTTTTTTAGAAAACGTTTTTTAGGGATCCCCTTCAACCAATGAAAACGGGATTGCCTCAAAGAAAGGAGCCCCGCATGGGAAAAGAGGTACCCCTCGTTATTGCTCACCGCCTGCCACACATCGAAAATGCTGCAGGACCCGATCTCACTTTCATATTCAAGGTCAAGGAGCCAGCTGCTCTTGTCTTCTTTTCTCACCGACTTGACCCTTAGAATATTTTGGGATGCCCTCATAAGCCTTGGATCTATCGACAATATATAAGGAGAGAGCATCTCGAGCTCTCCGAGGAAATAGGGTTCAAAGTCCTCCGAGATGACAGTCTCGATGCTATAGGCATCGGGCAACCTGAGGTTTGCGGGGATTTCAGAAAACCCCTGCCCTTCGACATAGGCGTAGTCGCCAAAGATGGCCACATTCTCACTAATGAAGGAATATCTTGGACGAACAACGACGCGCCCCTGGTTATTTAAAAGGATGTCGAGCCCTGCCTGCTCGATCGGGCAGGCATTTGTGAAAAACCCCTTTACCGTCTCGAGTTCTTCCTTGTGCTGGCGAATGAAGTCAGATATCCCGCCAGAGGGAACAAAGGTCCCTGAAACGATCCTGTCGATCCTTTGGGAAGACTTCGCATAAAATCCCCTCCCCTTGATATAGATCAACCTGCCAAGGTCGACGATCTCTCCGCTTTCCTCAAAAATATCGAGGACCGTATCAAAATATAGGCCTCTTTCCAGGACGTGGTAAGTGAGCTTGGTGTCGACACTGGAAAGATGGATTTGATATCCCTCGTAGCGTTGGAGCCAGAAGCGGTGCCTGTCAACAAAATCGCACACATCAACTTTCGGGACGATGAAATGGTCGGTCGCAAAATACAGTTCTTCGACAAGATAAAAGCCGCGGCCTTGCAAGTACGCCCAGGGTGAAAAATACTCCGAACCAGGTTTTTGCAGGTCTTTGGGCTCAAAGAGGTAGGCGGCGATCTCAAGTCCCTGTTTTTCATCAAAGGAGATCGAATATAAAGGTGTGAGGGCATGTTCATTGATCACAGCGTTCGAAAGATATTTTTTTACAAGCCTTGCATACCTTTGCAAAAAAAGGGCGACCTTATTTTTAGGGATCGCAAACTCATTAAGGAGCGGGTCCGGGCTCATAGGATAAAATCCAAGTCTCGGCAAGAGCACCCAATCGCCGATAGGGATCCCTTCCATGCCCTCGGCCGTTTCACCTTTCAAAATTTCTTCGTGCTCAAGGAAAAAGCATTTCTTTTCTTCATCATAGATAATATTTTTTATTGCCCTGTGCTCTGACTCAAACACTCGCAAAGGAGATTGCACGGTTTGCAGTGTTGGGATGATATGGTTCCAGTTCACTTCGGCAATATAAAAAAGTATTTTCAAACTCTCAAACTCGATCGAGATCCCTTTGGGGATCTCTTCATCGCCGATAAACAGTATCTGGTAGGGAGCTTTTTGCTCTTGCAGCAGCATCCACCATTTTGCCAAATCAGACCAGAACGAAAGTTCAAACTGGAGCTTTTGGCTGGGCCTGCCCTGTTTCCACAGAAGAAGTTCTTCTGCGGAGAGCTTGGAGAACTTCAAGGATGTCTCTTCGGTCTCCGGAGTTTTTTGGAGGACGATCTCTTCGAGCTTCTCTTGCGCCTCTTTTTTTAGGGGGACGATGGAAAACAGCAGTTTCCCTGTTACAGAAAGAATTTGGTAGGACCCCTGATCTGTTTTTTGGAGGACTTCGGGATCATACCCATGCCTTCTGGATGCAATTTGGCAAAGCTTATACCATAGCGATTCCTGAAACCTCACATGGAGCGGAGGGGAGCTGATGAGATCGAGCGCTGTCTCTAAGTGGATGCAATGGCCTTTTTGCTCTGCTTCAGCGCACGTGCAGAAACAGTCGAGGATCTTTCCTTTATCATCGACTTGCAAAAAAGGCCAAAAGAACTCCCCTTTTTTGAAGAGCTCTACTTGGTAGGTCCCTTCGGAAAAAAAAAGGTTGTTCACCTGGAGGGAGTTTTTTCCTTTAAAAACAAAAGGCAGATCTACCATTCTTTTCCTATTTTCTTACCAGCGATGTTACAGTTTTTCCTGATCGACTACAACTTTCCCAGTAAATGTGCACGCGGCGCTGCCGACCATCTCCACATTTTCTTTTTTATGGACAGAGGAGAAATTTATCACAATCTTTTCAGCAGAAGCAGGGATAATATCGATGGGAGAAGAGGCGTTGTATATCTTCTTTGCGACAAAAGCTGCCGCAACAGCTCCGGTGCCGCAGCTGAGGGTCTCTGCTTCGACGCCCCTCTCATAGGTGCGGAGCCTCACCCCATCTGCAGCTAGACACATAAAGTTGACATTGGCCCCCTCTGGCAGAAGAGAAGGATGGTTCCGCAGCCTTTTTCCAACATTTTGCACGTCGACCCCATCAACATCATCGACGCGGACCACAAGATGGGGAACTCCCGAGTCGACAAGATGGGCATCTCCTTGCTTGTTATCAAGAACAAGAGGAGGAGCGATGAACTTCACCTCTCCCATATCAACAGAAATTTTTCCATCGATATAGCGGCAGGTGTATGTCTTGCCATAAGAAACAATGGGATATTCTTTCCTTTCAATGCCCCTCTTATGGAGAAAATGGACAAGGGAGCGGATCCCATTGCCGCACATCGCAGCCCTTGACCCATCGGGGTTGAAGAACAACATCTCAAACAGGCCATCTTTCCTATAAAACAAGATGAGCCCGTCAGCGCCTATGCCGTACTTCCTGTTGCAAAGAAGGGAGATCGTTTTTTTGCAAGAGGATGGAAAAGTGGACGCGCCATCATCAATGATAATAAAATCATTTCCCGACGCTTGGTATTTGGCAAAAGAGTATTCCACGACAATTACATTTTAATCTCTTGAAAAGACGTGACAATTTTATCGAGGAGCCCGAAATCAAGGGCCTCATCAGCCGTCATCCAGGTGTCCCTGTCAATCGCCTTGTCCACGGTCTTAAAATCTTTTCCCGTCGCCTCCATATACACATTGACGATGGATTCCCTTGTCTTAATAATCTCTTTTGCCTGGATCTCAAGGTCTGTTGCCTGTCCCCTGACCAAACCGCTGATCGCAGGCTGGTGGATCATAATGCGGGCTTTTGGGGTTGCAAATCTACGGCCCTTGGCAGCGCAAAGGCTTAAGATCGATCCCATCGAAGCGGCAAGTCCCGTCACGAGGGTAGTGACAGGCGAGGAGATCATCTGGACCTGGTCCCACACAGCAAAGCCTGCATCAACAGACCCTCCTGGAGAGTTGATGACAAGCAATATGGGTTTGCCAGGCGCTGTCAGCTCGAGGAACCACAGCTTCCTGATGATGTCCTTGGATGAATTGTAATCGACAGGTTCTGCAAAAAAAATTCTTCTAGCTTTTAAGAGGGCCTCATCGATCTTTTCATCAACGCGGCTAAATTTTTTTTCATTTTCTTCTTCTTCCTCAAGCGTATACATGAGATCTCCTTTTTCGCTCATTCTACTTATCTTCTGATTTTTCCATCATGAAAAATTATGCGGTCTCGATCTCCGGATAAAGCGGGAACCCCTTTAGCAGATCTTTTACCTCGTTTTGGACGTCATGCAATACCGATTGATCGACCCTGGCAGAAGATTTTTTTGTTTCTAACTCATCAAGGCCGCCAGGAACTTTTGCCGACTGTAAGACTTTCACGACCAGCCTGGCGATCCTCTTCATCTCGCCTGCCTTCATGCCGAGCGTCGTAAGGGCAGCTGTGCCCATGCGGACCCCGGAAGTGTACCAAGGTCCATTTTGGTCAAAGGGGACGGTATTTCTGTTCACTGTGAAGAACGCTTCCCTTAAGACCGTTTCCGCCTGTCGTCCGTTGATCCCAAAACTTTTTGAGACGTCCATGACGATAAGATGGTTTTCCGTGCCGTTTGTCGTCACCTTGACCCCAAGTTGCATGAGCTCATCAGCAAGCGTCCTTGCATTCTCGACGACCTGATGGGCATACTTATGGAAATCGGGGGTGTTCGCTTCTTTGAATGCGACCGCCTTCGCTGCCATGACGTGGGGAAGGGGGCCGCCAAGGACGATCGGGCAGCCTTTATTGACAACTTCGCGATACTCCTCGCGGCAGAGGACAAGGCCCCCTCTTGGGCCGCGGAGGGTCTTATGCGTTGTCGACGTCACGATGTCCGCATAAGGAACCGGGTTGTATTCCCCCTTAAAAACTTTGCCGGCGACAAGGCCTGCGAAGTGGGCCATATCGACAAGAAGGACGGCGCCAACATCGTCGGCGATCTCGCGCATATAGGCAAAGTTGATCTTGCGCGGATATGCGGAATATCCCGCAACAAGGATCAGGGGTTTTTCCTCCCTCGCCTTTTTTTGAAGCTCAGCGTAGTTGATCATTTCTGTCTCTTTGTCCACATCGTATGAGACAGACTGAAAAAATTTCGCAGACACGTTGTGGCGATAGCCATGTGTGAGGTGTCCTCCCGAACTTAAAGAAAGCCCCATCAGCTTTTGGCTGACAAGCGCCTTCCTGATCTTCTCGTAGTCCTCAAAAGAAAGCGCATCGATCGACTTCTGTCCGATCTTTTCCAGCTCCTTGCTTTGCACGCGGTGGAGCAATATCGCCCAATAGGCTACAAGGTTCGCATCGGCGCCGGAATGAGGTTGGACATAGGCATAGTCGCAACCAAAAATTGCTTTTGCCTCGGAAGCTGCGTTGCCTTCGATCGCATCGATGTTCTCGCAGCCGGCATAGAACCTCCTGTCCGGAAATCCTTCAGCATATTTATCGGTGAGAAGATTTCCCATCGCAAGCTGGACCGCAAGGGATGAATAATTCTCCGAGGCGATCAGTTTTAGATATTTCCTCTGATCGTGGAGCTCGTCTATGATCTTTTGCGCAATCAAAGGATGTTCTTTCCGAATGTGGTCGAGCGATGCAAGGTATGCGATCGCTGCCAAGCTTCTTTTTTCTGGAGGGACCTTATGAAAATATTTTTCTAATAAAGACATCAGGAACCTCCTTTTTTTCTACCCTATCATGATTTTTTTTGTGAGAGAAGATATTCCTCGTAGTTGCCATGGAAAAAATGAATTCCGTCCTCTTCAAAAGCGATGATCTTGTTTGCAACGTTAGTGATGAGGTCGCGGTCGTGCGCTGCCATGAGCACAGTCCCTTTGAAGTCGCTTAGCGCCATAGCTAAGGCCGAGACAGACTCAAGGTCAAGGTGGTTGTTTGGTTCGTCCAAGATCAGGAGGTTGTAATTGCATAGCATCATGCCGGCTAAGATCAGTCGCGCGGTTTCTCCTCCGGAGAGGTGGCCGACCTGCTTGAAAGCATCATCCCCGCCAAACAGCATCTTTCCAAGGACGCCCCTGATATCCTGGTCGTACACATTTTCTTTTCTGGCCTTTAGCCAGTCGAACGCAGTGAGAGTATTTTTTTTATCGATGATGTCAGAGTGGTTTTGAGGGAAATACCCCATCAGCACCTGATAGCCAAGCTCGATCTTGCCTTTGTCTGGGGCGAGCGCTCCTGCAAGCATTTTTAAAAGAGTTGTTTTTCCCTTGCCGTTGTTTCCAATGACAGCAATCTTGTCTTCCCTTGCGACCTCAAAAGAAACAGGCGCGATGACTTTTAAGTCTCCGAAAGCTTTTTCAATATCGCTTATTTTGAATACGATCTGGCCGGAGGGTTTTTCAGGAGGATAAAAACGGATGTAGGGCCTTTGGATGTTCGATTTTTTCAAATCCTGCGGTTGCAGGCGGTTGATCTCGCGGATCCTCGACTGCACCTGGCTTGCCCTTGTTCCAGCACCGAAGCGTGAAACAAATTCCCGCAATTGGGCGATCTTTTTTTCTTTGGACTTGTTCTCAGCTTCTGCGCGCTCGCGGACCGCCGTCTTGGCAACGAGCATCTCATCATAGTTGCCCGGGTAGATGATCACCGTTTCATAGTCGATATCGGCAATATGTGTGGTGACAGCATTCAAAAAGTGCCTGTCGTGGCTGACAACGACCAGGGCGCCCTTATAGTGGCGTAAAAATTCCTCAAGCCATCCGATCGAGGCCAGGTCGAGGTGGTTTGTCGGCTCATCGAGGAGAAGAGCTTTTGGGTTCCCAAAAAGAGCTTGGCATAACATGACCCTGAACTGCATATCTGTCGGGATCTGCGACATCTTCATATGGTGCAAGCTTTCCGGAATTCCCATTCCTGAGAGGAGCAGCTCTGCGTTTGACTCTGCCATATACCCATCTTCTTCCCCAATGACCTCTTCGATCTGGGCAAGCTGGTAGCCGATGTCGTCTGTCATCTCCTGGTCGTAGAGGGCCTCTCTGTCGACGAGCGCCTTCCAGAGGGACTTATTTGCCATGATGACCACATCGATCACACGGGAATTTTTGTAATCTTCGATATTCTGTTTGAGGAATCCGACCTTGCTGGGGAGCGTCACTGTCCCGGAAGTAGGTTCGTCCATCTTCATAAGAATTTTTAATAAGGTCGATTTGCCAGAACCGTTAGGGCCTGTCAAACCATAACGATTCCCTTCATTGAACGTGACGGTGATATCTTCAAAAAGAGTGCGTTTGCCAACTCTCTTAGTGATTGCATTTAGTGTTATCATATATTAGCTGTCTAAGATAAAAAGCGAAAATGTAATGATGGTATCATAATCAGCGAACAAGGACAAGGATTATGCAGCAATATGTCGATCAATTCCTCAACCATCTAAAAATTATTAAAAACAGCTCCCCCCACACCTTGCGCAATTATCAGATCGACCTGTCTGCTTTTCAATCCCACTTGGGAGAAACCGAGCTCTCAAGCGTTGACAAAAGAATTCTTAGGGCCTTTCTAAACGACCTGTACCAAAAAAATCTTAGCAAGCGGAGCGTGCTCAGAAAACTCGCCTGCCTCCGCTCGTTCTTTAAATTCCTGCACAAGGAAAAAATCATTCCCGCCAATCCGATGGAAGAGATCTCCACCCCTAAACAAGACAAGAACCTCCCATCCCCTCTTTCCTATGATCAGATCGAATACCTGTTCTCCCTCCCGGACATAAGCGAATATTTAGGCCTTCGCGACCGCTGCCTGATGGAGCTGTTTTACAGCTGCGGGCTTAGGGTCAGCGAAGCTGCGGGGCTCAACAGAGCTGATTTTGATGAGGCCAACCTCTGCATAAAGGTCTTTGGGAAAGGAAAAAAACAAAGGGTCGTCCCCGTCACTAATAATGCTGCACAGTGGCTGCAGAAATACCTTCTTCACCCGGAAAGGCACCTTGACGGCACCTACCATCGCAGCGAAGAAGATGTAAAAGCAATATTTTTAAATAAATGGGGAAAGAGGATCTCGACACGGTCGATCGATAGAAAATTTCAGGAATATTTGAAGGCCAGCGGCCTTTCCGGCAAGATCACTCCGCACAAGATCCGCCATACGATTGCAACGCACTGGCTTGAAAAAGGGATGGACCTCAAAACAATCCAGGTGATCTTGGGGCATAGCTCCCTTTCAACGACAACGATCTACACAAAAGTGTCTACGCAGCTCCAAAAAGAGGTGTATGAAAAAGCGCATCCTCTTGCTAAGAAAAAAACGGGAAAGTCGTAAGCCGGATTCTGTACTTGTTTATCACAAGCGGCATCATTCATCTAGGACTTTTGTCACCAAAAATCTCAAGCGACACATATATGGGCTTTAAAAGCGGAGAGCAATAGGCCCATATTTCTTGCTTCAGATGGGGTTTATCGCGCTTTATATCTCTATAAAGCGGACGGTCTTGCGACCGTCGTTTCACTCATTCTATCATGACGATAGCGACATGCTTTCTGTTATACTTTCCGTAGCCTTGCGGCCCCCAGCATTTCACTGGCATCCTCTCCTGCGAAGTCCGGACTTTCCTCTCCCACAAACCTTGTGGCAGCGAATGCCCGCTTTCCCGTCAAAAAACTCTTTACGCGCTGGCAACCCTGCGGCGGCGGCGTTTTGTTGCAGCTGCTGCACCTTCTGCCGGCTCGGCCTCCATCCAATAGTGGATGCGGGAGCAATGCTCGCAAAAAACAAGGTTCTCACCTTTGCGCACCAGGTTTTCGTGCTGTGCAGTCAATGCGATATGGCAGCCGCTGCACGTACGGTTTTCGATCGAGACGACGACCCTGTCCTTTTTATTGCGGAGCAGCCTTTCATAAATATGGAGGAGCTCTTGCGGCGCTTTTGCCGCCATGGCATCTCTTTCATTTTTTAGCTGTTGTCCCTCTTTATTGATCAGATCGATGCTCGCCTGGATCTCATGCTCGAGGGCTTTTGTGCTTTCTTCAGAAGTTTTTAAACTCTGTCTGATCTTGTCAAGGAGCTCTTCTTCAGCAATCCTTTTGTCGACCAGGTCGGAAACTTTTTGTTCTGTTGCAATCCTTTCTCTTTCGGCTGCAGTCATTTCTTGCGTAATTGCATTGAACTCGTCCGCTTTCTTTACAAGGCTTTGCTGCGATTCAAGCTTTTTAATTTTTGCGTTGACCTCACCAATTTTCAGTTCGAGCGCATCGATATTTTTTGTGAGCTCTTCGATCTCTTTTTCTTTTTCGCTGAGCTGCTGGTAGAGCTCTTTACGAAGCTGGTCAATTTGCTCCAGCTCTTTTTGACGCTGCTTGCGCAAACGGATCAGTCGGATCATTTTCATATCTAATTCTTGAATCTCGAGAATAAGATGCAACGATTCTTTCATTTTTTTCCTATAGGTGAAAAAATACAATGTGGGTAGAGGCTATAGATTATCTATTCCCCGTAATATAGCTCAAGCAAAATATCGCATATTGCCGACCTATATATTATAATTTTTAAAACTATCTTCCCATACAAGAATAGATCATCCTTTGGAGGGCCGTCGCGACAACCTGGTGGATCACCTCGGCAAGTGCCCATCCCGCGGAAACAAGGAGGTACTGGTCGATATGGCGCTGGAACTCCTCGGGGTCGTCGCTATACTTTACCCCGCAGGCGACCGTTGCAAAAAAAGCATATGCTCCTAAAAAACCAAGAACGATCCCTGCAGTCTTCACTGCAGTGGCAGCCCCAAGCAGAGCAAGGGTGGCGCCTCCTGCGCCAACGGCTAGAGCACCTACAGCGTAGGGCATCGCCGTCCAAAACGTAGAGGGATTTTGATTGGCATTGACGTTGTTCATACTACTCCTCAATTAGAACAAGATCGATTATTCTCCAATAGTCCGGATTGCCAACCGCTCTTGCAGCTCTGAACAATTCCTGAACGGTATTTGTGCTCAGCATCCTGTCAATGACGGCCACTGCTGGGCTTCCTTCCTCCTCATGAGAGGACTCTATCCACTTTTTGGCCTTCTGCAAACTGGTTTTCCATGCTTCCAGGTCATTTAGTTTCGCATACTGTCTTTTCAGGAAAAACCCTTGCTCGTTAAAGGCAACTGGGTCTTCAAGACCCCGAAAACTGCGGATGATCTCAAGGAGCATCGAATGCCCTACGGAGATCCCCGAGGCGGGCCGTATTCGCCTGTCTCTTAATAATCCCCTTACTTCATCCAGTGAACACTCTGAAAATAGCTGAAACATCGGGAGGATGTTCTCCATGGTCTCCTGTAAACTGGCGTAAACCAATTCGGCCATTTCCAGGTCCTTTTTTAAAGCGGCAAAACTCTCCTCGTCGATCTCTTCGGCTTGGACTTTCCTGCAGGCATGATAAATCAATGCGTCGCTAAAAATGAGCGGGGCAAGGGCCTTTCCCTGGTCATTCTCTTGTCTTTGGCAATATGGGACCCATACTGAGAAGTTTTGATAAAACTGGTCTTTAAAATAATGATAAGGGTTCAGGTTCTCTGATGCAGGGATCCCCGCGCGGTATTCTTCTTTGAGGAACCCTTTTAAGACATCGGTCGCTTCAGCGGTCTTCCCTTCCGCTAAAAGTGTATATCCCTTGAGCCATGCCTTTGCCTCTTCAAGCTTTTGCCTCGTATAATAGGCATGGACGGCAAATACGATCGAGCTTACAGTGCTCGCACCAATGATCACAAAACCTATGGCAGAGGCAACACTTCCTGCAGCTGTCACTGTAATGACAACACCTACTATGCCTGCTGCAAGCGAACAGCCCAAAATACCAAACGAGACGCTCGAGATTTTTTTCAGCGATTCCGCCTGCTCAGACATCCCTTCAACTGCGGAAGCTATATGCAAGGGAGCTTCCATTCGCAAAAAGTCTTTTACTGCATCAAAGTTGATATCTTCTATTGGCATCTAAACCCTTTTTTGATTAGGAACGCTATTATAGTTAGCTAAAATGTAAAATCAAACTAAAAATCCTTAAAATTCGATTAATAATTAAAAGAATTAAAAAATTATCTCTAATTTAACTAGAATAAATTTCAAAAATAATTTTTAATGAGCTCAAAGCAGCTAGTTGCCAAAGAGGAGCTCGTCACCATGGAAATTTCCGGCATCCCTCCTTCAAGACAGATCGAAGGACAACAGCCAACACCAAGTTTTGCCAATCAGTTCCGGGAAGATATCATCGAATTTTCCCAGAGTATCGAAAGCTTAAGCGAGGAATCCGTAAACAACCAGGATTATCTTCGTCAATTCGCTGCAAGCGCTGTCAAACTCTTTAATTCAGCAGATAAAGCAAGCCAACTTTAAAACAAGGAGAAGAGGATGCAAAGAGAAAATCTTCTAGATGCAGGTCAGATCATTAAGACGATCCTTACCCAGCCCCTTTCCATACCTGATACTTCTGAAGACATCTCCCTTTTAAGCGCAGCTCTCAAGTTTGACGAGCAGGACGCAACCTCCTCGGACCTTTCAAAAGTCCTTCACCAATTTCTAAAATACCCTGAACCCGTGAAAAATTTACTTTTCGAGCTTCAGATCATTTCAGAGGAGCTTAGAAGAGGCTAAAGGAAAGGGAAGACCTTCAGGTCGTCAGCGATCATAGTATTTGGAAATACCTTGGAAGCTTCCTGGTAAAATGGGTCAAGCTCCTGGTATCTCGCAGAAAAATGCGTCAACACCATCTGCTTTACGTTTGCCTGCTTTGCGATCGTCGCAGCCTGCTTTGCAGTCAGGTGATGGTATTTTTCTGCAAGCTCTCGATGTTCTTCAAGGTAGGTGCTCTCGCAAAGAAAAAGGTTGGCCCCGCTTGCAAGTTCGATCGCTTTTTGCGTGAACTTCGTATCGATCACAATCGCAAAGACCCTCCCTTTTTGAAGATGGGCGACATCGGTGATCTTGACGATTTTTCCCTGGACCTCGATCTGTCCTTCCTTTTCGAGCTTTTTTACTAAAGGCCCCTGCACACCAAACTGCTTGAGCTTGTCCTTTTCGAACTTATACACGTCTTTTTCGGAGATCCGCCATCCGATGTTGTCCACGCCGTGTTCCAAGAACTTCGCCTCGATCGTAAACTGATCATCGATATGGACGATCCCTTCCTCAGACACCGGGTGCTCGATCACCTGGAGATGATCGTGATAGAGCGTCCCGTAGCGCAGGCGGTCAAAATAGACTTTGCCGCTTGCGGGATAATAACAGTGGATGGGATGGGCCACTTTATCAAGGTTGAGCCGCATCAGCATAGATCCGAGGCCAAGGCAGTGGTCTCCATGAAAGTGGCTGACAAAGATCCTCGTCACTGTCGGCGGAGCTACATTTGCAAAAATAAACTGCCTTTGCGTCCCCTCCCCTGGATCAAAAAGGAGTCCTTCATTGTTCCAGCGAAGGAGATAGGCGCCATGGTTGCGCAAGCGGGTCGGTTGCTGAGAAGAACATCCTAAAATGATAAGATCGCGCGTACTCATGCTACTTCACCGCAAAATATGAAACTCGGGCAAGCCCCATCCCGATAAGGAACCCTGCAACATGGGCAGTGTTTGCAATTCCCAGGGAAAACCCCTTGGAAGATACTTCCTCTACAATAAAGGAGATAAATTGCAGGCCGAACATTGCGATCACAAAAAAAACAAGGAAATAGATTGCTTCCTTTTGCAGAGGATACCCTTCCCAGGGAGCAACCTTCTGGCGGACCCAAATAAATCCGGCCATTCCGCATGCGACACCAGAAAATCCAAGAAAAAACGGACCTCCCATTATATACTGGGCCGTATTGGAAATTGCCGCGACAAGGACGACCATTACAAGCATGCGCATCTTCCCAACGCGATGTTCGATCTGCTTCCCGAGGACCCACAGCCAGATCATATTGAAAAGGATATGCAGAAAATTCCCATGAAGGACGATCGGTGTTACAAAGCGCCAAAGCTCTCCCTCTTTGATCTTCTCAAAAAGAGGTGCTTTTGCCATGCTTTCCGAACTTTTTGGGGACAGGTAGTCATAAAGCCCTTTCCACATAGGCTCATGCTCGGCTTCCTCAACCTTTTTTTCTTCCTCTGCAGGAAGGTTTTCAATGTCCGTGAGCGACTGCAGGGAATATTCTTTGACGAGCCGATAGAAGTCTTCAAAAGCTTTTGGATAATCAAAGAGGAGCTTTCTCTGCATTGAGGTCATTCCGACCTGCAGGGCGAGGGGCCCTTCTTCTTTTAAAACCTCAAGTTCCTGTCCCCCATTCCAAAAAAAGACGACCGCGCAGAACGCAATAAGAAAATTTGTCAGATATGAGGGAACAACCTGTTTGACACGGACCTTTAGAACAGGGATCTCTTTTTTTTTGTTTGGGGCAATACGAGGTTCGAGGGTGATGCCGCTTGTAAATTTCGGGTCGGCGGGATTTTCCTGAAATTCCTGCAAATCGGCCATGGAAGAGGATAAGAAATCTTCATCCTCTATCCAGATCAAATATCCCCCATCTCCATTTGTGGAAGGCTCAAAGGCGTTTTCAACTCCTTTCCTGCGCAAGAACTCGCAAAAAAGCTCTGCCTGTTTTTCTTCTTGGACTTTCCCTATTAAACGCATGTCTGTTTTATCTTTTGAATAATCTCTGAGGTCGAGAGCCCAGGGATAAGTTGAACGATATGGACCCTTCCGCCAAAGGAGCGGACAGTTTCCGCCTCAATGCAGTTTTCTCCATATTCCGAACCGTTTACATGAACGTCCGGTCGAATTTTTTTTAAGATCTCAATGGGATCTGTTTCTTCAAAGGAAGTGACAAAGTCGACAAAGCCAAGGGC
>JASHWM010000026.1 GCA_030044075.1 Candidatus Rhabdochlamydia sp.
TCTGGGGCCAGTGCAGCCAAAGCGCTTGCGTTTGGACAAAAAATCCCGCTGATCGGTTTTTGCTCCCTTCTTGCATATGCACCGGAAAACACCCCTGAGTATCTGATCTGCATGAAAGCGAAAAAGGGAGGGTTCTTTGCCTTGATGGCCAAACAGGACTTTGGAACTGTCCGGTATGAACTTTTTCCGAGCCTTCAAAATCTAAGCGGGCTCTCTACAGATTGCAAAATAATCGAGGCCCCGCAAGAAAATGCCCGGATCAACTATAAGGCCATCATCCGCTACTGTCATGAAATATTTTTAAATCGCCCCAAAGAAGGTTTAGAGAGCCCGTCTTTGCTCTATTTGCATAGTCCTTAACGATTTTTAATTGCCCAATAACCCCTGTTTTTCGTACAATTCACTATAAAAAAAACCATTAACTCCAAAGGAAAGTAACATTCATGCCTAGCGTAAAAGTTCGTACTGGTGAGTCTATTGACAAAGCTCTTCGAGCCCTCAAGAAAAAATTGGACAAAGAAGGAATCATGAAATCTGCAAAAGCTCACCGCTTTTACGATAAACCTTCTGTAAAAAGCCGGGCCAAATCCAAAGCCGCTTTAAAATACAAGAAGACAAAGCCAAGCTTCCGCTCTAACAGCTTCTAGACCGGCTTTTCACATAATAAATTAGCACTTTACACCATTGTCTGCTAAAGTGCTTTTCCTAAACATCCACTTTTGGTATAATCCATTTCAGGATTTAACCTTCGGTAATTCTATGACAGATTTTTATGAGATTTTAGGTGTGTCCAAAGGGGCTACACAAGAAGAGATTAAAAAAGCCTATCGAAAAAATGCACTCAAATACCACCCTGATAAAAACCCCAACGACCCTCAAGCCGCATCTAAATTTAAAGAAGTATCTGAAGCATACGAAGTGTTAAGCGACGATAAGAAAAGGCGCATGTACGACCAGTATGGCGCTGATGCCTTCCGCGCAGGAGGCATGGGAGCTGGCGGGGGGCCGCAAGGGTTTTCCTCCATGGAAGAAGCCCTTCGAACCTTTATGGGCGCTTTTGGCGGCGGCTCCGACACAATTTTTGAATCATTCTTCGGGTTCAACTCCAATCCGCAAGAGAGCATCGTCCGCCAGGGCAACAATAAAAAGATGACCCTGAACATTACTTTTGAAGAAGCTGTCCGAGGCGTGGAAAAAGAAGCTGTCATCCACAACTATATCAACTGCAACACATGCAATGGAACAGGAGCGAGCAGCCCGCAAGGGATCTCCAAATGCTCACGCTGCCATGGCACCGGCCAGGTCCATCAAAACCGCGGCTTCTTTAGCATGACAAGCGCATGCAGCCATTGCGGAGGAGCAGGGACGATCATCACGGACCCGTGCAAAGATTGCAGCGGCAGCGGAAGGATCAAACAAAAGCAGAAAATCACCATCAAAGTCCCTCCGGGCGTCGATAATGGGATGCGCCTTCGCATGGGCGGCTACGGCGATGCAGGAGAAGGCGGCGGCCCTCCAGGAGACCTGTATGTGTATATCCAGGTAGAGCCGCACGAGTTCTTCGAACGGGATGGCGACGATGTCATCATCGAGCTCCCTATCGGGTTTGCAGAGGCGGCTCTTGGCTGTAAAAAAGAAATCCCAACGCCGGCTGGTGCGACGTATCGCATTTCTGTGCCGGAAGGGATCCAGACAGGAAAGGTCCTTCGCGTAAAAGGTGAAGGGATCTCAAATGTCCATGGCCAGGGCAAGGGCGACCTCTTCGTAAAGATCCTCGTCGAGACGCCTGTAGGGCTTAGCGAAAAACAAAAAGACCTGCTCCGCTCATTTGGAGAACTTGAAGGAGATCAAAACTCCCCTAGAAAACGCAGCTTCCTTGATAAAATGAAGTCGTTCTTTTCCCCTTGAAGTTTCTAGACGTAGACAAAAAGCAGTGGAGAATCTTCCGACATCCACCTGGTCACAAGGTCGATAATAAAGCCTACGGCAAATGAAGTCACATTGAGCGCAATCACAAGCAATATGTCAACGGGCCCAAAAATTGCTGTTGTGATCGCTGCTCCTGCCAGGCATCCAAGGATCCTAGAGGCCAAGATTGCAATCGGGAATGTGCGGGGAGAAGGATTGGATGCAAAAATCTTTCCGGAAACTGCGCTCACCACCATATCGATCGCATTATAAGTAAGCGCCTGCACAGGATCCATACTGCTGTACGCACAGATCAAATACCTGGAAGCACCCGCAGCGACTATTCCTAAAGCCATATAAATACCTTAAAAACCAAATCGCGATATTACGAATGAACTAATTCTAATTTCATAGAAAATTTAGTTCAATCAATATCAATCCAGATAAAGAAACTACTATTTAAAATTTTAGAAGAAAATAATCGATAGATCACTCTTCATGGATTGCGACACGCCGTCGTTTGCGCCGAACCACCCAGAACAGCAAAAAGGCGGCGCCGAGCGTTACAGGCAGCATGATGGAATAGAGATATTCATCGACAAAAGCAACGCCTGCGCAGAAGATCCCCAGTACAACACCAACCACCATCAGGAACGGCTCTGTATAAAGGCCGGCGAGAAAAGTTGTCAGTGAAAGCAGCGTCAGGACCTGCAAACTTGCGATAAACCTCCCCATGATCCCCATGTTCACAAAAACAGAGATAAGGTACACAGCAAGCAAAAGCCCAATCCAATGAGCGACCTCTTTCCAGAAGAAGCTTATTTTGAACAAACCTTTTTTATGTCTGATGTACCAGCTGAGCCAAAGACATAAGGCAGCATTTACAAACACCATCGTCCGCCAATAGTTCCAACCGCCATCCTCTTTGATATCTGTGACAACAAGGCCAATAAATCCAAGGATCAAAATTAAAAGACCCACAATAAAACGAGCTTCCCACGGATGGGAATTTTCCATCTCGAAAGTTTTCATAGTTTTTTCCTAATCGGTGAAGTAATTTGCATATATCAATTCAAAGAAAGGATTGCAAAACTTTTTTCTGAATCGTTATCCTTGCCCCGAAACAGGAGACCTAAGGCATGAGAAGACCCTATCCCCCCATCGAACCCTACAACTCTGGCTTTTTAAAGATGGACGAGGTCCATACTTTGTATTTCGAAGAAAGCGGCAACCCCAAGGGATCTCCTATTATTTTTCTTCATGGCGGGCCGGGCTCCGGAACAGATGCGAACCACAGGTGCTATTTTGATCCTCAAACCTACAGGATCATCCTTTTCGACCAAAGGGGATGTGGAAAGAGCACACCTCATGCATGCCTTGAAAAAAACACAACATGGGACCTTGTGAGTGATATTGAAAAGATCAGAAAACACCTTGGCATTGACAAATGGATTGTTTTTGGAGGCTCATGGGGAAGCACGCTCAGTCTTGCCTATGCACAGGCGCATCCAGATCATGTCAAAGGGCTGATCGTCCGCGGGATCTTCCTATCCCGAGAAAAAGAGTTACAGTGGTTTTATCAATATGGGGCGCACCATCTTTTTCCTGATGAATGGGAAAAATTCCTCTTGCCCATTCCAGAGAATGAAAGAAGCGATATGATATCCGCCTATTACAAACAGTTGACTTCGAATGATTCGGAAATAAGGATGAGGGCTGCAAAAGCATGGTCGGGATGGGAAGCTGCCACCGTCAAACTTGTTTTCGATCCCGTTTTTTTCAGCAAGTTCAATGCCGACGACCATGCCGTTGCTGTGGCCCGCATCGAGTGCCACTACTTTATGAACAACTCTTTTTTTCCAACCGACAATTATCTTCTGGAAAACGTTTCTAAGATCTGGCCCATCCCTGGGATTATCATTCATGGCAGATATGATGTGGTCTGTCCTGTGGAGAACGCTTGGGAGCTTCATAAGGCATGGCCGGAGGCGACACTGGAGATCGTACCTGCTACGGGACATGCCGCAAGCGAAGTAGGGATCACCGATGCGCTTGTCCGCGCTACCGACCTTTTTCGAGCCATTTAGATCGGATCGCTGCGTCCAGGCTGATCCTGCCCGGCCCCACAACAAGAAGGGAAAAAAGCATCAAGACATAATACAGGGGAACTTCAAAGCCATCTGATCCGCAGGCAAACCCATGCGTCCAATGAACAGTGGTTATTGCAACACCGAGTAAAAAAATCAAAGGGATTGTGATAAGCCTTGTGAAGAGTCCAAGAAATAAACAGATCATCCCCACGATCTCTGTCCCAAGCGATAAAAAGGCGCTGAGTGTCGGATAAGGGATCCCTATTTGCATAAACCACTGCACAACCGCTGAAAAGTTCTGCAGTTTCTGTGTAGCTGGCATAAAAAAACCATACGCGAGGATCAATCGAAAAAACAGCGGGGGAAGATCGCGCAGTTTTTCTAAACATGCAAGCAGGCCCAAAGCAATTGTCTTCATACAATATACCCTTCGATGACTCCAAGGTGGAGCAGGTCTTTAAAAAAATTCTCAGAAAAGGCGATTAATTTTTCATCTAGGCTGATGGCAAACAAAGCGGCTACATGTTGCAATGCTTCCATGCCGCTCATCGGATTTTGATGGAGCAGTTGCAAGACGCTTTGATAAAATCTCGAGAGCTGAAGAAAATGGACCTCTTTTGTCCCAAAATGGCGGTAGGTCAAGAGGAAATAAGATCCCTTTTTTGAAACGTCCTTTTGAAAGACGGGATAGGAAAATTGTGAAAAAAGGTGGTCGGGATTGATAAAGAGAGGGTCTTCAAAAATATCTCCATCGCTTTTAAGGGCTCTTCGATGCCCATCTTTCATCATATAGACTTCCGTCTCGGCCCATTCAAACGCAAGGAGGTCCTCAAGATGGGGGATTTGGTAGCGCTTTGAGATATTTTTTTCTTTTGCAAAGAAGCAAAGATGCTCCGACATCTTCCAAAAATAGGGTGTTGTTGATTCATGCTCGTGGAAAAAATCCGATACCATCTTTTTCCAGATCTCTTCATCGATAGATGACCGAGTGATGGGATACACTCTTCCAAGCGCCCCTTCGACCTTCTCAAAGATCAGCTCTGCATAAACAGCAGCGCGCCTTGCGTCTACCTGCAGGCCCCCAAGGTCTTTCCCTCGGCAAAACTCGGAGAATTGCTGTTGAATTTTTCCCAGTGTCATACGCGCGCCTTCCACCTGTTTTCAACAATAGACTGCAGCTTTTCGATCTCTTGGAAGACACCTTGTTTGTCATAAAAATTAAAATCCCTTTCCAGAAGGATTGGGACAGGCTCTATCTTTTGGATGGCAAAATCAAACAATTCATAGACAGGGTCGATAATAGGCTCTCCATGGGTGTCGATGATCAAATCCTCTTCATATTTGAGATGGCCTGCCATGTGGACATAGGCAACTTTTTCCAGGGGGATCTTTTCAATAAATGAATAGGGATCGTACTTATGATTAAATGCATTTACATAAACATTGTTCACATCAAGGAGGAGAAAACTGCCGCTTTCCTCGAGGACGGACCGTAAAAAGGTTTCTTCGTCCATTTCCGGGGCGATCAGGGCATAGTACGAGACATTCTCAATTGCAATTTTGCGCTCCAAGAAATCTTGTACCTGGCGTATCCGTGAGGAGACGTGCTTGATGGCCTCGTCACAAAAAGGGATAGGAAGGAGATCGTATAAATGGGCGTTGCTACATTTACAATA
>JASHWM010000027.1 GCA_030044075.1 Candidatus Rhabdochlamydia sp.
CAACCCCGCCGGGATGATAGGGATGGCATTTGCAGATCCTTTTGGTCCCAAGAAAAATGCCTTTTATGACGCCATGCTTCTCAATTGCCTCTTTGCAATAGGTAGAACAGCTAGGATAAAACCTGCAGCAGTCGCCAAGAAGAGGGCTGATGGTCCACTTGTAGAGGTCGATAAGGAGTGTGAAGAGCTTTTTCATAATAGATGGAAAACATCTTTCAAAAGGATCAGGATCACTTCGATGACGATCAGGATGATGATCGTGAGCTCCAGCCTTGCTGAATGTTGGTGGTTGAGCTCATTGGACAAGATCTCGAAAAGTTCGTGGATGACCGTGAGACGCTTGTTCATCGCATCGCCCCTTTTCGACACGTCCAGATAATGCGTGGTCCTTCGGTAGAAGGGCTCAAACTCTGGATGTTCCCAAAAGAACTCGGGAGTGTCCAGCACTTCTGTGTGGAGGTTGATCGAGTTCCTTTCAATGAAAAGTTCTCCCATCTTTTTGGAAATTTCTTTTCTTGAGAGAGGGATCTTCCCTTTTTTTGCGAGCTCGTTGGGGACCTGTTTTGTATGATCGATGGTCTTTTGCACTTTTTCTTCAAAAATGATCAGTTTCAACGATTGGGCAATGCCATAAGAGATTGCAAGTTTCGTCAAAATGTTCTTGTTCTGAAGGGAGATGATGTCTTCATTGATCTTTGTCGTTTCACCGTAGACAAATGTAAATTCATCGATCTCGATGCGAAGAAAAGGGTCTTTTTCAAAGGACTTGAGCTCGCTTAAGATCTCTTGTTCCTCTTTTTCTGAAAATCCCCAAAATACGACGGCGCCGTAAGAAAAATAGAAGACATCTCCCACCGTGCGTTTTTCTTCTTTGATTTGAAGGTGGATGACGTCTCTGTAAAGCTGTACTTTTCCCCGTACATGGAGGGATTGAAAAAGTGGGAGCGTCTCGTATGAGGAGGCTGTGCAATATCCTGTGCAGCGCATAATAAATCTTGAAAATAGTCTTCCTCATCATAACCTAAAATCGGATTAATGAAGAGTTTTTTCTTGCAAAGATTCAGTGCTGCTCGTAAAATGCTGCTTCATTTTGCGGGAGTGGCGGAATTGGTAGACGCGCTACTTTGAGGTGGTAGTGAGGCAACTTGTGGGGGTTCGAGTCCCCCCTCTCGCATGTTGTTCCAACTTTTCTTCATACATTATTCTTCACCTAGTTTTTTGTCCTTCGCTTATAAGAAAAGAGAAATTTTTAAACTGTTTCAGACAAAAAAAATTTTTAGGAAGTGGACTCTTTAAAATAATTTTCTATTTTTTTGTAAAAATCAAAAGAGGCTTTTACTTCTGCAAGTTCTCCGAATTTTCGCAGCGAGCTTAATTTTCCAACAAGCTCTGCTTCCTCTTTTGAGAACGATCGCGCATTCATCGAAGCGTGCTCGCTGCACAGGTTGTCCCCATTCTCCAAAAAATTGGCAGGGCTCTTCTGACAGATCGAGCAGGTGCTATTCCAGTTGAACAGTCCTTCGTGCTGTAATAGTTTCAAATAGTAGCTTGCTAAAAGAAGGTGCGGGTCTATATTTTTTATTTGTTTGATGTAAGCCTTTAATAGTTCGAAAAGGAGCGGAGCAGGTTTTTGGGGCATCTGGGAATGGAGCACAGCTTTGGCAAGGCTGCCTGCCGTTTGCAGATAGGTGTAGTCTTCCCGAAGGAACAGGCTTTCCTCTATGATTGATCCATCGAGGAAAACCCCGATGTCGCCTCTTGTTCTCCGAAAGATAAACTCACCCTCGCAAAAGAGGGACGACAAAGCGACCAAATGGGATTTTTTATAGGAGATCCCCTTGATGATCACGCTGAGGAGGCCTTTTTCCCTCGTGAACACGGTAACAATTTTTTGTCTTTCTTTGAAATCGATCGATCTGAGGACGATCCCTTCGCATCTTTCCTGCTTCATGGCGCCTGTCTTTTTTTTCATTCTAGCAAGAAGAAGACTTATGTGGATACTCAGGGATTTTTTGGAAAAATTCAAACATTGTAAAAAAACAAAAGCTCTATTAATATCTACCCTCTCAAATAAGCACTGATAGCTCAATTGGATAGAGTACCCGGCTTCGAACCGGGTGGTTACAGGTTCGAGTCCTGTTCGGTGCATTTTTTATTTTCATCATGCCGAAGACCTCCATTTACTCTTTTGATTCCAAAGATTATGCAAATGCCATCTCTGAAAAGCTTGGCAGGGGAGCTTTGCATGCCCTGAAGGTCTATTCGGAATGGATGAGGCATGGAAAGGTCCTGGAGGATGTCGAAAAACAGGCAGCTTCTCTTGTTGAAGAGATGGTCCGCCTCACAGATTTTACCCTTCCACAGCCTTCAATAGAAAAAGAGGAAGGGCCGATAAAAAAATTCCTCCTCAAATTTTCCGATGGCCTTGAGAGCGAATCGGTCGTCATTCCCATGCAGTCTGGAGTAACGCTGTGCATCTCTTCCCAGGTTGGTTGCAGGATGGGATGCGCATTTTGCGAGACGGGGAAGATGGGGCTGCTCCGCCACCTGACAACAGAGGAGATCATCATGCAGGTCTTCTATGCAAAAGTGGTCCTTGGCATTCCGGTAAAGAATATTGTTTTTATGGGGATGGGAGAGCCTTTTGATAATTTCGAAATGATGAAAAAGGCCATCGACATCCTGTGCGATCCCCGTGGACTTGGATTTGGGCATAGCCGCATCACTGTGTCGACAAGCGGGCATGTGGAAGGGATCGAGCGGTTCACAAAAGAAATGCCCCCAGCAGTAAACCTTGCTGTGTCGGTGAATGCACCAAACGATGAGGTCCGCTCGAAGATCATGCCGATCAATCAGCGGTGGGATATGAAAGCCCTAAAAGACAGCCTAGTCAAATACTCGGAAAATCCCCGAAGGAAGATCTTTGCCGAGTATGTCCTTATCAAGGGGGTCAACGACTCTATCGATTCAGCAAAAGAGCTTGGAGACTATTTGCAGGGGCTCAATGTCAAGGTCAATGTCATTCTCTACAACCCGCAGTCCAAAGACCGCTTCTCCTCTCCCGACCAAGACACGATCGATCATTTTATCGACTATTTGCGAAAGAAGGGATATCAGGTCCTCCTCAGGAACAACAAGGGCAGAAAAATCATGGCGGCATGCGGCCAGCTTGGCAACAAACAGCAGCGCATCAATATGCGGGAAAGAGGCAGCCTTCCCATCATGTAGTGGCAGGCAGTTTCCCTGAAGGGACCTCTTTATTTTGTAGTGAGCGGATGACGCATTCTAGCGAAAATGGGTCGCTGCTATAGGTCAAATACGTCGTATGGGTCTTGTGGACCCCAAGGTCGATCAGGTCATAAGGGTTTTTGAGCCCTACAAAAACAAGGTTTTTTGCGCCGAGCAGATCTCTTAGCCTGGAGATCAAAGCAAGCTGTCTTGGAAAAAGATGCGCGTTGCAGGAGAAGAATACGCAAACCTTCCCTTTTTTTGCAGCATGGGCCGCCGCTTCTTCAACCTCTTGGACGATCTCTTCCGAAGGATCGGAAGGGATCAAAGAAGTCGGGAGGGAGATCCCTGTTTTCGCAAGGAATGCTTCGAGCTCTTTCGGAAAGAGCAAAATGAGGTCTTCGGTGTTAAGTTCTCTCAAGAGGTCTAAAGAGGAAATGAGCGTCAGGCCTTTTTTTGCGATCTCTTTTGCAAGGGGGATATGGGACTTGTCCTCTTTTTGGTAGGTGAACTTGTTTCCCAGAAATCTCTTTTTCATGTGTAGGATTTTTAAAAGGGCGTCATCGATCCTTGCCAAAGGGATGGCCCCCATTTTGACCTCTCTTACCAAAAATGCTGCGACCTCTTTGACAAGAAGATAGTCCTGCTCCTTTGTGGGTGAAAATCCCGTCCATTCAAGCTTGCCTAGGATCAGCATGTCGCACCCTGCCAAGATCGCCTTTAGGGAAGCTTTTTTGACAGAAGAGACAGCTTCTTGATAGGTTGCCGTGTTTTCTAAAGCGGCGTTCATTGTCAGGGAATCGGAGATGACCATTCCCTGGAAATTCCACTCTTTCCTTATCAGTCCCTGAATGATCTTTTCTGAAAAAGTTGCAATATGATCGGGATCGAGGCTTGAGGAAACAAGGTGCGCTGTCATCATTGCGGGCGCTTTAGGGCTCAGCTTGGCAAAAGGGATGAAGTCGGTTTGTTTCAGCTCTGCAAGAGGTTTATGGGAAAAACAGCGATGCGAATGGGGATCGCTTGCAACATCTCCATAGCCCGGACTATGCTTAACGGCGAAAAGGATCCCGCTCTCTAGAAGGCCGTCTGTGAGAGCATCAGCAAATGCTGCGACAGTGCTCGGAGAGGAACCAAAAGAACGAACGTTGATGGTGGGCTTTCCTTGATACACATCGACAACAGGCGAGAGGTTGAAGTTAAGCCCTGCAGACAGAAGCTCCAGGCCGATGGCAAGGCCCATTTGCCTTGCAAGGGAAAGATCCCCTGTGGCGCTGAGCGCCATCTGGCTGGGAAAATGCGTGAACCCTCCATCCATGAGGCGATGGACATAGCCTCCTTCCTGGTCGATGCCAAAAAGAGGGGGAAGTCCAGTGAATGCACTGATGCGATCATGGAGTTTTTCCGAAAGCTTTCCTATCTGTTCATGGGAAGAAAGGTTGTTTGCCCAAGGAAAAAAGATGATGTTGCCGATCATGGTTTCTTTGAGATGGTCCTCAACTGCATTGCAGATCGTATCGCCATAGAAAAAAGCCATGATGAGCTGGCCGACCTTTTGCTCTAGGGTCATTGCATCTTTGATTGCGAGGAGGCGATTGTCTAGAGATGAATTCTGAGTATCAAGAAGGTTTCGGATCATTTTTTATTCAATTTTATTGTGCCGGACACGTATAAACTAGTATACACAATGATAGTCGATCAAGAGGATTATTATGAAACCAAGAAAGGAGCCCGAGGTCATCCCCTACCGCTTTGAAGTTGTAGGAAGGAATTTTGAAGTCACCGAGACGATGAAGAAGTACGCCATCGATAAAATTTCTAAAATCGAAAGATTCCACCCCGATATCTTAGATGTGCACGTCACCCTTGAGATTCAGAAACTCATCCATACAGCCGTAATAGTCATCCGCTGCAACTATTTAAAGATCAAAGTGCATGCGAGCAGCAATGACATGTATACTTCAATAGATAGGGCAGCTCTAAAGCTCCAAAGGCAGATCGTCCGCTGGAAGGACCGTATCCAAGACCATCACGCAAAAGGAATTTCAGCTATCGACATGCAGGTCAATGTTCTGCAGGCGCCTTATGATGAAGTGGAGGATTTCAACGATCAAATTGAAGAACAAAGAGGACCTTCTGGCGAGATGAGGCCGCCAAAGGTGATCTCATCAACAACGCGTCCCCTAAAAAACCTTACCCAGAACGAAGCGATGATGAAGCTTGAGCTCTCTGGCGATGGTTTTATCCTCTATCGCGATGAGGCCTCTCGTAAATTGAAAGTGCTGTATCGAAAAAAAGACGGGAACTATGGCCTTATCCAGCCCGAATAGAAGGCTTGTCTTTGATGAGGTGCGCTCTTCATGGGTTGTTGCAAGCAAGGAGGAAATTGTCAGACAGAACCTTCTCCAGAAGATGGTCAAGGTGCTTGGCTATCCCAAGCATTTGATAGGTGTGGAAAAATCCCTTTCCGAAATGCCCCATCTCCAGGAGATCAAAACTGCTTTGCCAAGCAGGAGGGTCGATGTGACTTGTTTTATGAAGGGGGCCAAACATTTTCTTGTTCCCCTCCTTGCAATTGAATGTAAGCACCTTTGCCCTGGCATGCCTGCTTTCGAACAAATACTCGGCTACAACCACTATCTCCAGGCGCCTTTTATTGGGATTGCAGCCGAGGATACTTTTTTTCTCCAGGGCGTTCAGAAAGGAAAAGAGAAGATGTTTAGCGAACTTCCTCCTTATGAAACTTTATTACAGTATGTAAAAGATGACAATTTCACACCTTCCTCCTGAACTGCTGCAGGCAGATGTAATCATTGTTTTCGAAGACGCTTTTGAGCAGGCCGCTTCAGAACTTAAAGGGTGGCTGGAAGAAAAAAATAAGCGCACCCTGGTTTTTTTGCTCAAAAATCGCATAGAGCTCCTCCATGAAGAACTCTTGTCGCACCCAAGAGTAAGGCGATACCAGGTCAATGAGGAAAATGAAGAGGAGGCCTGCAAAAAGATCGCTGCGTCATTTGTTTTCTTAAAAGTGGATTTTTTCCCTTCACAAAGCGGCATGGACGTTTTTCAAAAGCTGTCCTATTTTATAAATGGCGTCACGCTCTGTTCAAGCGAATATGCCGATTTTGGCGAGAAGATTTTTAAGAACTTCATTGCAAACCAAAAATTTGTGAAGGAGTCGCACTTTATTGGGGAGCTACAAGATGCTTTTCAAGGGATTCCGGCAATTATCTGCGGAGCAGGGAGCTCAATAGATACGCATGCTGCATCTTTATCTTTGCTGAAAGACAAAGCCTTGGTCCTTGCTGGCGGTTCGACGTTAAAGGTGTGCAGCACCCTTGGGATCTCTCCGCATCTTGCACTTCATTTTGATGTCGATCCCCCTTATGAAAGATATAAAGAGGGGAGTCTTTATGAAACAGCTTTTGTCTGGCAAAGCCGCCTTTCTTCGGAAGTTCTAGAACTTGTCCACGCGCCGATGTGGGTAACGCCTGCAAGCGAAGGCTATCTCTTAGATGAGACCCTCTTTTGCCATGAAACTTTTGATAGCGGGTGGGTCGTCAGCAATTATGCCCTTGCCGTCGCACACTATCTAGGTTGCAATCCCATCATCCTTGTTGGTGTCGACCTCTGCACAAAAACAGAGAGGCTCTACGCGAGTGGGGTAGAGGAAACTGCGGAAAACCTTCTTGTTTGTCAAAATGAGAAGAAAGAAAAATGCTATACGAAAAAAGATTGGCTCTTAGCTGCCGCCTGGTTTGAAGAGTTTGCAAAAGACCATCCCGAAACAACATTCATCAATGCATCAGATGGACTTGCTTTCGCAGGTTTTGAGAAGAGTCCTTTCCAGGAGATCAAATTCTCAAATTCCTTTGACATCGAAGGGATCCTCCATCTGTACTCACAAAAAAAACAGGACGCCTCTTTTTTCCGAAAGGACTTTATTCTGGAACTCAAAGAAAGTCTTCTTAGGTCCCAAGGGTATTGTCACAACCTGTTTAAGATCCTGGAGGAAAACTTTCAAAAAACCGACTGGCAAAGCGATCCGCTGATGAGGCAAGGACAACTTCTTGAAGAGGAAATTGCATATCAAAAACTGATCGTTCCCGCATGGAGCATCTGGCAGCACGTTTTTTTAAGGGATTTTGATGAGATCGGGGAATATGGTTTTTATGTGCATAAAATTTTGCTTTTCCAAAATATGATCTCGACAT
>JASHWM010000028.1 GCA_030044075.1 Candidatus Rhabdochlamydia sp.
CTGGTTTAGATAGGTACAAATAACTTGAGGGGATCTTTCGTGTCTTGGAAGATGGTCAAACAAAAAGGCCTTGTGATTAAAATTACCTCTAATTTTGAAAAGTTCAATGAGAATATAACTATCCACCCTAAAAGAGAGGTTGGAAGCTTCTTCAAGGGCAATGGAAAAATCACGCATCCTATGCAGCTGCTCTATAAACTGCTCTGATTGCTGGCGACTTGCGTCCCGGATGTCCCGATTATTGATAGTTGAGATCAACCTTAAGACAAGCTTTTGGATTTCCTCGTCGCTTAAGCCTGTTTTTTGAGGGTGCTCGGCTGAAGAACTTTGCCTGCTTGATGATGGTGCGGCGAAAGGTCTTTCAGAGGTTCTTACGGGTTGACTTTGAATTTCTCTTAAATTTGCACTCATAATAATGACTATTAGTTAATTAAATTGGTAAATTATAATAAAATTCACATTATTAAACTACTTAAAAATATGTTTATTAAATACTTAAGAAAGTGTTTTCTTGATTATCAAGAGGTTGCAATTGCCCCAAAAAACACCCGATTTTTTAGGCCCCAGCTCTTCTTACAATGAGAACACCCTGGTTGCTTGGATGAAGACTGCAAGAATAATTCTTGCTGCGCGCTTCAATATACCGGCCCATTTCTTCTCGGAATGTTAAGTAGTTTCCACGCTGCTCCGACCCTCTTCCTGTGATCACTTGCAGTTCTTTAATAGAGGGGGTGGTGCGGAAAACCTCATACATGGCAAGAATGCCCGATCCATGGGAATACCCGTGCAGGTCGATGCTTACATACCCGTCTTGGATCTTTAGGGGAGGGAGTAGATTTCTTTGCTTTAAAAGCTCATTTGCGTTTTGCAAATCTTTTGGCGTCCCGCTTTTAAACAAGCCATCGATCATCACATGATAGCCGATGTCGTCTAGCTGCCCTCGCTCTTTTGCGAATGTTGCTAAAGCAAGGTCCAGCCTTCCATATTGTCCGGCTACCTTGATAAAGGCGTTGCAGGTGATATGATCGGCATATCCTAAGCTCTTGGCCTCCGCAAATGCCTTCTCTATAAGAGCAAAGCGCGCGCTTTGTTCAGATGCAGAAAGGGCGATGCCCTCCAAACTGGCAGCCTCGATAATAGCAAGATAGGTCTTTTTGTCCGCTTCAATGAGCCCATTTGGATTGCGGGGCCTCATCTGATTAAATGTTTCAAGGGCAAGGTCAAACCTTCCATAGTGCCCGGCTACCTTGATAAAGGTCGAGGTGTTGATGGTATTTGCAAATCCTCTGTCTTTTGCTGCTTTAAAAGCATTTTCTATATGAGAAAAACGGACTCTTTTTGTTTCTATTTCGAGGGGTATTTCCGCAAGGTCCGCTGCTTCAAGCAGCACACTATAGGTGACACCATTTGCTTGCACTTTCCCTTTAGGGTTATGGGGGAGCATCTCATGATAGGCAGCAAGCGCAAGCTCAAATCTTCCGTATTGTCCTGCGATCCGGATGTAGCAGTTGTATGTATAGATATCGGCCTTTCCATGATCTCTGGCTTGGATAAAAGCTTTTCCAACAAGTGGAAAACGCTTTTCTTTTTCTTCATCCGTGATTTTAATCCCTTCGATATCGGCAGCTTCAAAAAAAGCGTTATAGGTCCTGTTTTCTGCATGCACTGCTGCATTTGGATCGAAGGGGAGCATTTCGTTTAGGGCTTTCATTGCCACATCAAATCGTCCATATTGACCTGCAATTTTGAGGAAGGTCGTATAGGTGATGGCATTCGCAAAACCTTTTTTTGCCTCTGCAAAGGCTTTTTCAAGGATCGAGAAACGTTTTACTTTTTCATCGCTAGAAAGATCGGCGCCCTCAAGGTCGCCGGCATCCAGGAATGTATTATAGGTTTGGGCATCTGCCTTGACCTTTCCATTTGGGTTATGGGGAGACATTTCACCAAATGCCCGCAGGGCAAGGTCAAACCTTCCATATTGCCTTGCGATCTTGATAAAAGTGGTGTAGGTGATGGTGCTTGCAGCTCCGCTATTCCTGGCTTCCACAAAAACTTTTTCCAGCTGGGAAAAGCGTACTGCCTTTTCCTCAGGGGCAAGAGTTGTTCCATCCAGGTCTCCGGCTTTTAGGACTGCATTGTAGGTGCCGTCCCTATTAACCCCAGGAGTTTGGTCTTGGTCCAAAGGGCCTACTGCGGCGAGTGCGAGGTCAAATTTTCCATACTGTTTTGCGATCTTGATATATGTGGCGCAGGTAATAGAGCTTGCAAAGCCATGTTTTTTTGCTGCGGCAAACGCCTTTTCCACATAAGCGAAGCGTTCTTTTTGTTGCTGGGCAGTAAGAGTTGTCCCGTCAAGGTGGGCAGCTTCAATAAATGCCTGGTAGGTCCGCTCGCTGGAGTGCAGCTTCCCATTTGGGTTATGAGGGGCCATCTCGCCAAACACTCTCAATGCCAAATCAAACCTTCCATAGAGCCCGGCGATCTTGATAAAGGCGTTGCAGGTAACGGCATCGTTCAGCTCATGCTTTCTAGACTCTAGAAAAGCCTTTTCAATAAAAGAAAAGCGCCTTGCTTTTTCTTCAGCAGTAAGGCTTAGAGCGCTTGGGTCCCCGGAAAGGATAAATGCCACATAGGTGCGACTGTCGGCTTGGACTTTCCCGTTTGGATTGTGGGGCCCCATCTTTCCAAACTCTTTGAGGGCAAGATCAAACCTTCCATACTGTCCTGCCACTTTCAGAAAGATATTATATGTAAAAGTCTCATCGAAGTGGTTTTTCTTACTTTCCTCCAATACTCTTTCTATGTTGGGGAAGAGACTTTGTTTTTCATCATCGCCAAGAGCGGCCCCATCGATGGTTGCAGCTTCCATCAAAGTCTGATATGTCCTTGCTTCAGTCAGGACAGTCCCTCCTGGGTTGTGGGGGGCCATCTCATCAAATGCGCTTAGGGCTTTGTCCAGCCTTCCATATTGTCCGGCGATCTTGAAAAAGACATTGTAGGAAATAGTATTTGCAAAGCCAAGCTCCTTTGCCTTGATAAAGGTGCCTTCCACAATTGAGAACCGCGCCTTTTTCTCAGCATCTGAAATCTCGGTCCCATCAAGATCTGCAGCTTCAATGAAGGTATTGAACAACCTGGCGCATTCCTTCGGATCTATATCCCTTAAGCCACCCTGTATCTCATTACATGCTGACACCGCAAGGTCAAACCTTCCGTACTGGCCTGCGATCTTGATAAAGGTGCTGTAGGTAATGATATCGGCATTGCCGCTGGTCTTGGCTGTTTCAAAAGCTGTTTCCACATGAGGAAAACGTTTTTTCTTCGCATCATCTGGAACTTGGGCCCCTTCGAGGTTTGCAGACTCAATGAATGCGTTGTAGGTTCGATCGGTTGCTTCTAATTCGCTGCTTTGGTCAATGGGATAAAGCTCATTAAAAGCTTCTACCGCTGCGTCAAACCTTCCGTACTGGCCGGCAAGTTTAATAAAAGTATTATAGGTAACGATATTTGTTAATCCGAGCCTTTTAGCATCCTTAAAATTTTTCTCGATAAGAGCAAAACGCCGATTTTTTTCTGCGTCCTTTACATTCGTTGGATTGCTGGCCTGGTTCAAATACGTATTTACGACGAATGGATTATTTTCCCTTGCAGGAATGAGGGTATATAAAGAAGCCTTGTCCTGAAAATCTCCCCGCACCTTGAAAAGGGCCTGCAGAATGTAATTATTTACCCGGAAATTCAGCGTGGCGGTTTCAACAAGTGCCTCGGAAAAATTCCCTCTGAAGTTCTGCAACCTTTGAACAAACTGATTTGATTCGGATGTAGTTGCCTCTCGCAACCTCGCATTGCTTAAATTAGAGATGATCCTTTGGATTTGTTGCTGGAGCTGTTCATTGTTTGGCAAAGTTCTCCCTGTTGAAGGCCTGCTCGAAGAGGCCGGCCCTTGTGAACCTTGGGGGTGGTTAGGGGATTGTACAGGTCTTCCTGTTGTCCTTGCAGCTGAGCTCATATGTTCTCTATCTGTTAGTTTTAAAAAGTAGATTATTATACTTAATTACAAAAATTACATCAATTGCTTAAAAAAATCAGATTTAAGGAAGCTCCTTTAATTAGGAGAAAATCTTATCTTCAGCAAGATTTGATTTCAAATTATAGCGTTTTTTCATCCTTTTCTAAATGAATTGAAATTGTATTTTTACAAATTTTTTATAAAAAGCCCTTGATTTTTTGATGTAAAACCCTTTTGATGACAAAAGGAAATGGTATCATACCCCATGGGAGATATGTCTTTAAAGAATTGGATCATATATAGCATTGCAGTACTAGCTTTACCGGCGCTCACTTGTTCGAAAGAGGAGCCTCAGGCCCCAGCGCAGGCAACTTCTCCGGCAGAGACATCCAAACAAACACCTCATTGGATCATTCAACCAGAAAAACTAAAGCAGTCGACCCACATGATCCAGCTGGGGAGCGAAAAGATATCCTATACGGCAACAGCGGGGCCTTTAAACCTATATGACGAAAATGGCAAAGTAAAGGCCACGATATTTTTTGTTGCCTATACAAAGATAGGCGCTGAAAAAAACCGGCCGATCACGTTTGCATTTAACGGGGGGCCGGGGAGTTCTTCCGTTTGGCTGCACCTCGGCGCTTTTGGACCAAAAAAAATCCTGACCCCGGAAGAGGGACAAACGATTGCGCCGCCGTATCGATGGGCCGACAACCAAGATTCCCTCCTTGACCTGACCGACCTTGTTTTTATCGACCCTGTAGGAACGGGGTTCAGCGAAGCCTCAAAAGATCAGAAAGATCATTTTTTTGAGCTCGAAAACGATATCTCTTCCGTAGGAGATTTTATCAGGGACTATATCACCTACTTTGATAGGTGGCTCTCTCCAAAATACATTATGGGAGAAAGCTATGGGACGACAAGGGCTGCCGGCCTTGGAGACTATCTCCAGGGGACAAACGGGATTTATCTAAATGGGATGGTCCTTGTGTCTGCCGTCCTTGACTTCGAGACCTTCCTGTTTTCTACTGACAACTGGCTCCCTTACGTCACGTCGCTCCCTTCTTATACTGCTGCGGCATGGTATCAAAAAAAACTGGGAGGGTTCGCCACTTTGGACGAGGCGATAGAGAAAAGCAGTGAGTTTGCAAACAATACCTATGCGCCCTTTTTATTTAAGGGAGGGATCGTCTCAGAAGAAGACAAGAAAAAGATTGCAGGTTCGCTCTCTTTGTTCACCGGCATTCGTGAAGACCTTATCCTGCAAAAAAACCTCCGTATCGACCTGTCCATCTTTAATGTTGAGCTCCTACCAGGCAAGACAGTAGGGAATTTCGATAGCCGTTTGACAGGCTATTACACAGATGTCTCCCGCACAGGGTATGAGGAAGACCCTTCGGTGACGATGTACGATGGGATTTTTACAGCTGTTTCTAATGAGTACATCAGGGAAGAACTTGGATATGATGGAGGATGCGCACCCTATAAGATCTTAAATCTGGACGTCAACCAGAAGTGGAACTTTACTGTCGGCAAGATGCCCACCTATGTCAATATGATGGACTCCATACGAAGGGCCCTTATTGTGAACCCCGAGCTGAAGATCTTTGTCGCAAGCGGCATTTTTGATCTGGTCACAACGTTCGCTGGGACTGAGTACTCGTTTGCGCATTTGAACTTACCTGAGAAATACTACAACAATGTGCAGATAAAAAGGTATCTTGGGGGACACATGATGTACCTGGATGCAAAAGCGGGCAGGCAGCTAAAAGCCGACCTTACAGGCTTTTATAAGTCGGGCAACTGAGGCACAAAAGAGGGTTTTTCGGGAAGTAAAGTGGAAGGTTTTGCTTTTTCCCAATCTTTGGCGAACCGGTCGATGCTCAAAAGGGTCTGAGAATGGTCGGAGGTAAACTCTTTAAAGACGTTGGCATTCAAGGTTGCCGAATGAACGCCCATATCGATGCATTGCCTGACCTGTTCGGAAGAGCGAAGGGACGCGGCAAGAAGCTTTGTTGAGAATTGGTACATCGAGATGACCTTCATCATTTCTCCAAGGACATTTTGGGCATCTTCGCCAAAATCATTCAGCCTGGAATAGTAGATCGCGACGTAAGAGGCGCCCGCTTTGCAGGCGAGCAAGACCTGGTTTAAATGAAATGCGCATGTGGCCATTACGGGGATCTTCTGTAGCTTCAGCTCATGGATTGCCTTTAACCCTTCTATGGTAAGCGGGATTTTTACGATAATGCGGGAGGAGAAGTCATAGAGCTTTTTTGCCTGTTTGACCATCAGATCAGCCTCATAGGTCGTCACCTGTGCCGTTACCGGTCCCAGCTGAGCTTCAAGGATATCTTGAAGGGCCTTTTCTAAAGATTTTTCAGATTTTGTGATGATGGAAGGGTTTGTTGTGACCCCGTGC
>JASHWM010000029.1 GCA_030044075.1 Candidatus Rhabdochlamydia sp.
AGCCGCCTAATCTTGAAAAATAAGGACGGAAAAATTTTTCTCTGTGCGCAGGAAAGTTCTCTTGTCCTAGAAGGAAATATAGAGGGTTCTTATGTTGAAACAATAGGGGACAGCGTCCATATTGGCAAAAATGGGATGATACGGGGAGAGAATATCGTTCTTGAGGCAAAAAATGGCCCTGTTTATCAGCTGGGAACGCTTGATGCATCAGGAGATGAAGGGGGAAGGATCGACATTACAGCTTCCAAAATGTTGCAGGACGGGGCTCTTCTTGCAAGCGGGGCCATCGGAGGAAAGGTCCATATCAAAACTGCTGAAAATTATATTGAGACGGCAAAGTCAACGGTCCAGGCAAACGGCAGCTTGCAAGGCGGAGAGGTCATCCTTGAAGGCGCAGGCCAGTTCTTCAGCTCGGGAACGATCCAGGCAAAAGGTGGAAATGGAGGATCGGTCCATATTTTTGCAGATGAGATCAACCTTGTCGCAGCAAAGATCGACGCCAGCGGGATCGAAGATGGAGGAGAAATCCTTGTTGGAGGTGATGTTCATGGAACAGGGGGACAAACGGCCGCCAGGACCTATATCAATGGAACTGTTTCCCTAGCAGCTGAAGGTGGAGAGGGAAAAGGAGGCAAGGCTGTCATCTGGTCAGAGGAAAAGACAATCTATTTTGGACAGATTGATGTCGCAGGAAAATCGGGGGGGGGATTTGCTGAGATATCGGGGAAAGAGCTTTGCATGCAGGGACAGGTCAACGCTGGAAAGGACGGAACGGTATTATATGATCCTCAAAATATCGTTATCGATGTCACGCTTGGCGTCTATCCCCAATATCAGTTTATCGATCCAAATAGCGGGGGCGGATCGGAGTTTGGACAGGTCATCAGACCATTGGCAAACGGCAATGTCGTCGTGACAAAACCTAAAGATAATTTTGGGGGCACAAACGCAGGAGCTGTTTATCTGTACAATGGTCTTACCGGGGCACTCATCAGCACGTTGACTGGATCGCAAAGCGGCGATTTGGTTGGAAATGGCGGTGCAGCGCTACTGACAAATGGAAATTTCGTTATCAATAATTTAAACTGGGCGAACGGCTCCACGCCTGATGTGGGAGCCGTGACGTGGGCGAGCGGAGTAGCAGGTGTGAGCGGAACGGTCTCTTCAGCAAACAGTCTTGTAGGGATGCAAACGGGCGATTTGCTAGGAAATAGTATCACCGAATTGAACAATGGGAATTATGTTGTGACATGTCAAGGCTGGTCAAATGGTTCTGCAGCTGGAGCAGGTGCTGCAACATGGGGAAGCGGAACAGCAGGAGTAAGCGGAACAATCTCTTCATTGAACAGTCTTGTCGGAACCCAATCGGGCGATAATGTCGGGATTAACGGTGCAACTCCATTGGCAAACGGAAACTATGTTGTGAACAGTGTCAGCTGGGCCAACGGCTCAAATGCTCTAGCTGGAGCTGTGACATGGGCGGATGGAACAACGGGAATTACTGGACCTGTCACTTCTTCAAACAGCCTTGTGGGAACGCAATTTGATGATTCTGTCGGGCAGAATGGAGTCATTGCATTGAGCAACGGAAATTACATTGTAATCAGTCAATATTGGGCCTACGGCTCAAATACACTAGCTGGTGCTGCGACATGGGCGGATGGAACAACGGGAATTACTGGACCTGTCACTCCTTTAAACAGTCTTGTAGGCACCCAACACAACGATAATGTTGGAAGCGGGCTGGCCACAGAATTGACGAATGGGAATTATGTTGTTTCTAGCTATGCATGGAGTGGTGTGGCCCATTTCGGGGGTGCAGTGACATGGGCAGATGGGACAACAGGGATTACTGGGCCTGTCTCATCTTCAAACAGCCTTGTAGGAACACACATTTCCGATCTTGTTGGAGGGGTCGTACCTCTCAGCAACGGAAATTATGTTGTTGAAAGCGTGTTTTGGTCAGATAGCGCGGGAGCTGTGACATGGGGGGATGGCACGACAGGGATCACTGGACCTGTGTCAGCCTCTAATAGTCTTGTTGGGTCCCAAAGTTCCCAAGAAGTTGGAGACATAGGTGTCGTTGCACTCACAAACGGGAATTATGTTGTGATCAGTAGCTTTTGGTCAAACGGGCCGAACTCTTCCGTAGGAGCGGTGACATGGGGGAATGGAGCAACAGGGACAAGTGGAATTGTCGATTCTTCCAATAGCCTTGTAGGCACGCAAACAAACGACCAGGTTGGATATAATGGCGTAACGGCGTTGAGCAATGGGAACTATGTTGTAAGCAGTCCATTTTGGGCCAATGGCCCGAATGCACAAGCAGGAGCTGCAACATGGGCGGATGGAACAACGGGAATTACTGGACCTGTCACTCCTTCCAATAGTCTAGTAGGGTCTCAACCAAATGATTCTGTCAGTGTTAGCGGTGTGGCGGCATTGACAAATGGGAATTATGTGGTAAGCAGTCCAAGTTGGGCCAATGGCTCGAATGCACTAGCAGGAGCTGCGACATGGGCAGATGGGACAACAGGAATTAGCGGGACCATCTCTTCTTCCAATAGCCTTGTAGGAACGCAAGGTAGCGATCAAGTTTCGGCAGGCGGGGTAACGGCATTCACAAACGGAAATTATGTTGTGAATAGTGAAAACTGGGCGAACGGCTCAAATTCTTCGGCAGGGGCTGTGACATGGGGAGATGGGGCAAGTGGGATCTATGGGCCTGTTACTCCTGTCAATAGCCTTGTTGGATCGCAAATGAACGATCATATTGGAAATGGAGCTGTCTTAGAGCTCAGCGATGGGAATTTTATTTTCGGAAGTCCCTTTTGGACCAACAACTCAAATCTACGCGCAGGAGCTGTGACATGGGCAAATGGATTGTCAGGAACAGATATTTATGGATCCCATGGCCCTGTAACACCGCAAAACAGTATTGTAGGGCAAAGTTCTAATGCAGGATTGAAAAATAGCAGGGACAATGTTGCAAGCGGAACATTCGTTGTTCCATTCACCACCGAGGGGAGCGGTGTTGTGATAAGCGGGATCTCTAATCCAAGCCAGATGACCTATGCGCGGGCAGAGGACCAAACCATGACGATCCAGCCAGGCCTTCTTACGCAGGCCCTCATGCAGGGCTCAAATGTGGCCTTGCAGGCAAATAATGACATCACAATCTCAAGTCCTATCGTTGTTGCTTCACTTTCTGGAAATGGCGGAGATTTACATTTGTCGGCAGGAAGGAATGTGAACATCAATGCGGACATCACGACTCATAATGGCAGTTTGGACATCATCGCCAATGACCTTTTGTCAAACGGCGTTGTTGACCAGTACCGCACTCCTGGAAATGCCTTTGTTATGATCGCTGATGGGGTCACGATCGATACCGGCAGCGGCGATCTTACCATAGAGCTTCTTAATGGCGCAGGAAAAACAAATAGCGCGAGCGGCGATATCATGATAGGGGACAATGTTTCGTTGCTACCTGCTGGAAATGGGTCGCTCACTGTTTTTGCCGAGGTCAACGATATTATCCTTGGTGACAATGATCTTATTCAAACTGCTGCGGGAAATTTGCTCATGATCGCAGGCAAAGACATTGTGGCTTCTACTCCAAGCACTGTTCAAACAGGCTCCGGCAATCTCACACTTGTTGCTGACAACCAGTTTCCATCTCCTCCGGGCATAGGGCCCGGCGTCCTTGATATCTCTAACCTGAAGTTAAGTTCAAAGGGCCTTCTCCAATTGTACACTTCTTCGATCAATACGAGCTCTTTTCCAGCGATCATCAATGGAGCGCCTTTGAGCTCTTCTTTTGAGTTCGGAGGAGTTTATTACCCTCAAGGTATTGGGGGCGTTCCCTATGCAATTTTCCAGAAGGGGTTGCCTTCTAATGAAATCGCGAAAGGGATGGTGCGGTATGCAGCAAGTGTTTCAGAGTTTTATGAAATGCTTCGGGTGTGGGAATATGGCGGTGCGGAAGATTGCGACCACTATCCTCCTGACCAAACCCCAAAAGGGCTACTTTTGGTTCCGCAATCTCTCGTGAAGGTCACTATAGATACATTAACCTGGTATGAAGAGCAGGAGGATAATACTCTCTTAGAATAAGAAAAAACCAAAAGGTCACGTTGAGATATTCCCAGATAAGATTGCATCTGCATTTCACTAGGAGGGCTTTTCCTTTGCTTTGAAATCAAGGAGGTGTAATAATTTTTGAAGGAAAAAACAATTTCTTCTGGAGGGGTCCATGCAGCCAAGGGTCAATATCATCACATTGGGCGTCAAGGACATTGACCGTTCCAGACAGTTTTATGTATCAGGCCTTGGTTGGAAAGCATCTTCTGCTAGCAATCAGGATATTGTGTTTATCCCGCTCCTCAGCGTTGTATTGTCCCTCTACCAGGAAAAGCTTCTTGCCGAGGATGCCACTGTAGAGTATTCCTCCCCGGCGTTCAGAGGTATTACGCTTGCCCATAACGTCTCTAGTAAGGAAGAAGTGGACAAGGTCCTTTCCGATGCTGTTACAGCTGGAGCGAAGCTTGTGAAGCCTGCCCAGGATGTTTTTTGGGGAGGCTATAGCGGTTATTTTGCTGACCTTGACGGACATCTTTGGGAAGTCGCTTTTAATCCTTTCTGGCCTATTCAGGAAGACGGCCAACTAGAGATCCCTAAGTAAATTATTTTATATAGTTAAAATTTTTATCTTAATGAATTGCATCATGCATGCTATCCCGAGGCGGGATAACATCAGCGCAGTTTTCCCGACCAGCCGAGCTTGGAGCGCAGCGTTGAAAAGTAGTCCCTTCTCAGAAGGTTGACAAGTTTAAACGTTTTTTTGCTGGGGAAAACCCTTAGGATGTCCCCTTTTTTCAAAGAAGGAGTTGCAAAGCCGTCGCTACGGATTTCAAGGGGATCGTAATTGCTCAGATATTGGATCTGGAGTTCTTCGTCGGGAGTGATGACAATCGGCCTGTTGGAAATGGTATGGGGACATATCGGAGTGATGACGATCGCAGGAAGTGTGGGACTGATGATCGGCCCACCAGCGGCAAGAGAATAGGCTGTCGATCCATTCGGCGTTGCGATGATCACACCATCGGCCTCGAACGTATTGAGGGGCTTTCCTCCGCAAGAGATGGAGATCTCCACCAAAGAAGGGTTCATCGCTCGATGGATGACAATATCATTCACTGCAAAGAAGGAATGGTCAGACAGCTTTCCTTCCAGCATCAACCTGTTGTCGATCGTGTATTTTCCATCAATAAAATCTTCCAGGCTCGGAAATAAATCTGTGAGAGGGATGTCAGCCATAAACCCGAGATGGCCGAGGTTGATCCCGAGGATGGGGATGTGGGTCAGGTTCGGATATTTATGGACGACCCCTAAAATTGTTCCATCTCCGCCCATGGAGATCAGAAAATTGATCTTTGCCATATCAACTTGGCTGAGAGGTTTGACATCCAGGATGTTTGCAACTTCGTCAGGGCCTGTGACGGGGATGCCCCTAGATTGAAAAAAGTCTCTGATCGAGAGGATGATGTCTATCGATTGGATTTTTTGGGGATTGAAAAAGAACGCGATCATACTTTACTTTTCATAGGTGTGAGTTCGAAAGTTTTTACGATTTGCGCAAAGATTGCATCCGCATTAAGCCCGATTTGGTTGAGAAGTTCAGAATGCGATCCTTGTTCAAGATAGGTATCCGGGATCCCGCAATTCAAAATTTGATAATTTGTAAAACCGCTGCGGTGTAGGAAAGAACCAATGATGCTTCCAAGACCGCCTTGGAGAGAGTGCTCTTCGATCGTAACGATGTACTTATGCGAAGAGAAGATCTCGTAAAATAGGTCTTCATCAAGAGGTTTTATAAAGACAGGGTCGATGATAGTCGCATCAATGCCTTTAGATTGGAGCTGGCTTTTAACTTTCATAGCGGTATCGCACATGTGCCCAAGGGCGATGATGACGAGGTCTTTTCCTTCCGAGAGGATTTCTGCGGTTCCAAGCTCTCGATACTCGATCGGCAGGTCAGGCTCTTCCGTAGAAAGGTTCGGATACCGGATCGCTGTTGGGCGGTCCCAGGTGAAAGAACTTTCGAGGAGCTCTTTAAGGATATGGCCATTCCTTGGTTGGCAAATGACCATGTTCGGCATGGAGTTCAAGAATGAAATGTCGTAGATGCCATGGTGCGTAGAGCCGTCGGGACCGGAAATTCCTGCCCTGTCCACAGCGAAGATCACAGGGAGCTCTTGCAGACATACATCCTGGAAGAGGTTGTCAAGGGCCCTTTGCAGGAATGTCGCATAGATCGAACAGACAACCCTGATATTCCTTCCATAGGCGATGCCTCCGCAGAAGGTCACTGCATGGCCTTCTGCAATGCCTACGTCGATGCACCGCTCGGGGTATTTTTTCATAAACGCCGTAAGGCATGAGCCTGCTGGCATCGCTGGGGTAACCGCAACTAAATTGGGGTCTTTGTCGGCAAGGGATAAAATATGGTTTCCAAAAATTTGCGGGAAGGTCACGCTTGTTGAGGAAGTGTGTAAAAACTTGCCTGTCTGTTTGTCAAATGGCTTGCAGCCGTGATAGCTGATCGGATTTTGGATCGCTGTCTCCATCCCTTTTCCCTTGACTGTGAGGACATGCAAAAGCGTGGGCCGCTCGCAATCTTTCAGAGCAGTCAGGACGTCGATGAGTTTTCTGAGGTCATGGCCATCAACTGGGCCGACATAGGCGAGATGGAACTGTTCAAAAAATGGGGCGGGGCTGACGAGGTTCTTTACGGACTCTTTGATCTTGTTCCCCTGTTTTGCCAGGATGCTGCCATAGCCGGGGATTTTGGAGAGGAGGTGTTCGAGCTCGTAATAGATCTTGTTGGACGTTGGATTGTTCAGAAGGCGGCTTAATATGTTCGTGATCGCCCCCACATTATGGGATATTGACATGTTGTTGTCGTTCAAGATAACGAGGAAACGTTTTAAATCGGGGGAGATGTTATTGAGGGCCTCAAGAGTAAGCCCGCAGGTGAGGCTTGCATCGCCAAGGATCGGGATTACATGCTCGCCCTGCTGCGACAGGTCCCTGTTCTTTGTGACGCCAAGGCCTAGGGAAAGGGCTGTCCCTGCATGGCCTGCAAAAAAATGGTCGTGGGGCGATTCTTTTGGATTGCAAAAACCAGAGATCCCTTTGAACTGCCTGATCTTTTCGAACTTTTCATACCTTCCTGTAATCAGCTTGTGGGGATAGGACTGGTGGCTGACATCGAAGATGAACTTGTCCACAGGGGAGTTAAAGACGTGGTGGAGGGCAAGGGTGAGCTCGACAATGCCGAGGTTGGAGCCGAGGTGGCCTCCGCTCACAGAAAGAACATCGATGATCCGGCTGCGGATCTCGGACGCCAAAATTTCGAGCTGCTCCAAAGAAAATTTGTGGATGTCCTGGGGCTTTTCAATTTGGCTGAGCAGAGTAATTTTCATGAGGAAATTTCCTTAGAAAAGACCGCTGAAAAAGGTTGCGTTAAGGGATTTCCATTTTCATCAACGGAAAGCTCACCGCTTCGATTTTTCATCAGGATCTCGATTTTTTGCTCCGCTTCGCTCAGCTTGTTATTGCAGACAGACATTAATTTGTCCGCCTCTTCGTACAGCTTTAATGACAGGTCTAGGGAGATAGACTCCGCGCTGAGCTTTTCCAGGATTTTTTCCAGTCTGCTATAGGCTTCTTCAAACGATAGGTCAAGGTTTTCTGACATAAATTTCATCAATGGTTGTGTGGATCGTTCCGTCGTGCATTATGATTTGGAGCTTATCTTTGAGCTTTAACTCTTGAATCGAGAGGATAGCGGAATCTTTCTTTTCAGGAAAGAGGATGCAATATCCTTTTGTTAAAAGATTTTTTGGATCGATCGATTGCAGATGGGAAGCAAGTTGTAGGAAATTTCTTCTTTTTTGGTTGATGATTTCAAGTGTTCTTCCCATTAATTTTTTTCGCAAAGAAAGCCTTTCGAAATTCCCTTTTTTTGAGGAGATCTCCTTTTTCATGTTCTGGTCGATCTTCTTTTCCAGAAGGGCGAGGGCTTCTTTTTTTGCTTGGAGCTGGTTGATGGGACGAAACCCCTCTAGTTGTTTCTTAAGGCTAAAGGCAAGGACTTTCTTTTGTTTGATGGCCTGGAGGAGCCTTCCCTCGAACTTTTCCGGCATGTGGTCGATCTTTTGATAGAATGTGCGAAGGAGGTAGTCTGTAGATCCAAAAAGAGGGTGCCTCTCGATCCC
>JASHWM010000030.1 GCA_030044075.1 Candidatus Rhabdochlamydia sp.
GCGAGATCTATGCATTCCGCAATGACATCTTACATACCAGCGACCCTCTTGGTCTTGCAAAACAGGTCCTTGAATCTGTATGCATGCAGATGTCCCAAAAGTTCTTTGTGAGCCGCTCTGCAGAAGGCGGTTGGAATCCTGATGGCTTCCGCGACTGGCTTATGACGAACTTCCCTGTAACTTTTGAACACAGTGAATTTGACGATGATTACCTCGAGCTTGCTGATATTGAGAAGAAGGCACTCGATAAAGTTCTGGAAGCGTTCTCATTAAAGATCGAGCACCAGGCCGGGATCATCCTTGCGCTGCAGAAGTCCCTTGGACAGGAAGCGCCTTCCTTCGATCCACTTTCATTCCTTGGCGAAGTTGTCCGGACCATTTTGATCCGCAATGTGGACCATCTATGGCAGGAACACCTTCTGCATATCGATCATTTGCGGAGCGAAGTCCACTTGCGCGCAATTGGACAGAAAGACCCTCTTTTGGAGTTCAAGCACGAAGCCTTCATGCTTTTTGACAGCTTGAGCGTGAAAATCAAGCTCGAGATCGCGCATTCCCTATTCAAGTTTGAAATGATGCGTCCAAAACAAGAGCCTGTACCCATGCCCCCTCCTCCCTTTCGGACAAGCCTAGCTCTTATGCCGGAGATCGAAGAACTAGAGGATGAGCCAACACAAGTGTAGATAACAGGCTTGAAAAAGCCTGTTATTTTTTATTCAAATTTTTGATCCCGACATAGATAAGCGGAATAGAGATCAGGGCATATAAAAACCAGTATTTCGCATTCCATTCAAGGACAAGCTTGCCACCATCTTCGAAAAAAAGCTGCAACAGGGAAATGGTGAGCAGAAGACCTCCTAAAGATAGGGAGAAGATCGACCAAAAGGCCTCTTTGATTCCTTCTTCGTCTTTTTTCTCTTCAATAATCGGGATGGCCGAAGGAATAGGTGCTGCAGGTTTGTTCTTTTTTACCTCTTCATAACCTTTTGGTTCAGGTGCCTGGTTTGGAATAGGAGGACTTGATTTGGAGTTGTACTGGGGCTTATAAAGAGAAGTCAAGCTTTCCTCAAGCGCCTGATGCTTGGAAAAACTGGAAGGTTCCGATAACCTGGTCGTATCTGCGCCGCAATAGAGGCATTGCGCAGCGTCCACAGGGATCCTTCCATCGCATTGGGTACAAATTTTTTGACGCTCTGTGGGTTTCATAGGCAATCTCGCAAATAAATTCTTCTTAAGTATTATCGTGTCATATTAGAACCAAAATTTTCTATATTTTTTTAGCAAAAAAGGGTATCTTTCTTTTAAATGCTAACGAAAAAAGTAAATTGTATGACTTATTCAAAAAAATATGATCTCGCTGTAATTGGGTCCGGGCCTGGCGGGTATGTTGCTGCTATTAAGGCCTCGCAAAGCGGAGCAAAAGTCGCCCTTATTGAAAAAGGACTGCTCGGCGGCGTTTGCCTCAATGTCGGATGCATCCCTACAAAAAGCCTTCTTTCCAATGCCAGCCTCCTCCAAAAAATTCGGAAAGCTTCTGAATTTGGGATCGAGGTCGGCAATGTATCTTTTGATTACAAAAAGATGAAAGTGCGAAAAGACGGCGTCGTCGATAAGATGCGCAAGAGCCTAGAAGGCCTGATCCTTTCAAACGGCATCGAAATCTTGCGCGGCTCTGCAAGCTTTGTAAACCAGCATGAGATCAAAGTTAAGGGGCAAGACAACATCCACCTCTATGCAGAGAAAGTCATCATCGCGACCGGGTCTGAGCCTCTTGAGATATTCCCTTGCGATCACAAAAAGATCTTCAACTCCTCCTCGATATTAGACTTGGAGGTCCTTCCAAAGAGCATTGCCATTATTGGCGGCGGATATATTGGATGCGAGTTTGCTTCTTTGTTTGCTGAGCTTGGCGTGTCCGTCACAATCTTGGAAGCCCTTCCCAGCATCGTGTCGCTCCAGGGCAAAAGCATTTCTGAAACACTGACGCGCGCCTTTACAAAAAAAGGGATCCAGATCAAGACAGGCGTCATGGTCGAAAAACTCACCGCTCACGATAAAGGCGTCAAGGCCACGCTCAAAGGAGCAGGGGAGCTGGACTTTGATATCGCCCTTGTCGCTGTCGGAAGAAAAGTTGTTTCGCAAAACCTTCAAATCGAAAACGCAGGCGTCCTGGTTAATGAACGAGGGGTGATCTCTGTCGATGATAAAATGGAAACGTCCGTCCCAGGGATCTACGCGATCGGCGATGTGACCGGAAAGGTGATGCTCGCCCACGTCGCCTCCCACCAGGGGATCGTTGCTGCGAGCAATGCGACAGGGCAAACAGCCTATATGCACTACGAAGCAGTTCCTGCTGTCATCTTTACCTTCCCGGAAATAGCCTGCGTTGGCCTAACGGTTGAACAGGCTGAAGAGAAGGGATATTCCGTATCTGTTGGCAAGTTCCCGTTCCTGGCGCTTGGCAAGTCGGTTGCCTCGAACGATGTTGAAGGCTACGCCCAAATTATCAGCGATACAAAAACGGGCCAGATCCTGGGCGCAGAAGTTGTCGGCTATGATGCCTCCGCCCTGATCGGAGAGATCGCTCTTGCAATTGCAAACGAGCTGACCCTCGACTGCGTCATCGAGACGATCCATGCGCACCCAACGACAGCGGAAGGATGGCATGAAGCAGCCCTTCTAGCCAATGGAACACCGATCCACTTACCCCCCAAACAGAAAAAAACCTAGCAGCATGTACGAAGACGACCGCTTTGACAGCAGGCCAAAAAAACCATTGAATGTTCTCCCTAAGAACCCTGAAGAAAATGCTTCGGGGCGGTTCCCCTCATGGCTGCACAGAAAACTTCCCAAAGGAGGAACGCTGTTCCAAACAAACGCCATCTTGGAAAAGCATGGTTTGAATACCGTCTGTGAAGAAGCAAAGTGTCCCAACCGTTTTGAATGTTACTCAAAGAAAACAGCGACTTTCCTCGCGCTTGGAAAAGAATGCACAAGAAGCTGCGGGTTTTGCGACATCGACTTTGCAAAATCGCCAAAGCCCCCTGAAGAAGATGAACCAGAGAGGATCGCGCTATCTGCAAGAGACCTCGGCCTCAAGCACGTGGTCATCACCATGGTCGCAAGGGACGACCTCCCTGACCACGGCTCCATGCATCTTGTGAAAATTATCAGGGAAGTGAGGAAGCAATCTCCCGAAATGACCATCGAAGTCCTGACCTCCGATTTTTCTGGGGATTTGTCTGCATTAGACCTTGTCTTAGAAGAAAAACCGGAAGTTTTTAACCACAATATCGAGACGGTGAGGAGGCTGACCCCAAGGATCCGGCATAAGGCAACCTATGACAGAACGCTCAGCGTCCTAAAACATGCCAAAGAAAGTCAAAAAGCGGGCTTTGTCAAGTCAGGGATCATGGTCGGTTTTGGAGAAAGTCATGAAGAGGTCGAAGAGACCATCCGCGACCTCAAAGAAGCGGGATGCGACATCATCACGATCGGTCATTATTTGCAGGCCAGCCGCCTCAAGCTTTCGGTGAAAGCTTTTATCACCCCTGAGCAGTTCCAGGCATACGCCGACTATGGTTATTCCATTGGGGTCAAACACATGTATGCAGGACCTTTTGTGCGCTCCAGCTATAATGCCCAGGAAATTCAACAGATCGTAGCGCATGGATGATTTTCCCTCCTTTCCTCTCGTTGACGAGACAGACCATAGTATTGTCATGTTCTGCGAAGCCCACTTCAGCGGGAATTTTGACGAAATGGTGAAGTATACCCAAAAAAAAGGAAAAGGGGTCCAGCAGGAGTTTTCCTTGAAAAGGATCAAAGAGCTTGCTGCCATCCAAAGAAAAACGGACGAAAAAATCTCCGACCTCCTCCTTTCGGAAGAAGAAAAGGAAGAGATCTCCCAGGCAAAAGAAAGGTATCTTTCCCTGAGAGAATGTTACGAAAAAGACCTGGTCCTGCCAAGGCTCATCGCAGACCTGATCCTGACAGAGGATGAAACAGCGGATAAAGAGCTTGAAGCCCTAATGGGCTACCCTCAAAAAGAAGAGCTTGAAAAATCCCTCCTTCACCTCCTTTCTTCCGAGGAATATTATAATCCCCTCTTTCCAGGTTATGGCAGAGCGCCCCAGTTTGCTGTCAAAGCGATCGGCCTTCTGCAATTAACCTCTGCCATCCCCCAACTCTTCACAGAGATCGGCAAGCACGATTTTTTTATGGAGGAAGAGATATTAAACGCCCTAAAAAATCTTGGCCAGCCTGCCAAACAATGGCTCATGCGCCGGATCCAGCAAAAGCCGATCACGGCTGAAAATGAAAACGCCGCCCTCGCCCTTATTCATTTTGAAGATGAAGAGGTCGCTCTGCTTTTTCAAAAGCTCTTAAGCGACAAGTCCCTATCTTCCCATTCTAATTTAGCCGAGTATTTAAAAATCGGCTCTCAATTTCAAAAATAATTAAAAAATCATCATAAAAATACTCTTTCATTTACAGAGTTAATTTGTTTATTTGCAAATTAATTCTAAAAGAACTATATAAAAATTTTTATAAAGTGAAAGGTATTGGATGCCGAATGAGCTGACAAGCATTATCCTTGCTGGCGGGCAAGGGACTCGTTTATTTCCCCTGACGGAGGTTCGCTGCAAGCCTGCGGTGCCCTTTGCGGGAAAATGGCGGCTGATCGACATCCCGATCTCTAATTCCGTTCATGCAACCATCAAAAATATCTATGTAGTAACGCAGCACCTCGCCCCTTCTTTGCATGACCACATCGATAAGACTTTTTACTCAAAACGGTTCAAAGATTCGCAGATCACGATCTTATCTTCTCATGGAGATGAGTCTCAAATCGAATATCGGGGCACCGCCGATGCGGTGAGGAAGAACCTTTCTGCTTTACTACAGACCGATGCAGATTATTTTTTGATCCTCTCTGGCGATCAAATTTACCGCATGGACTACCGGATGATGCTGAACTATGCTAAAGTGAGCGATGCCGACCTTGTGATCGCAGCGCTGCCGGTCAGAGAACCTGAAGCTTCAAGGATGGGCCTTCTTAAGATCAATGAAAAAGGAACGGTCGTCGACTTCTTTGAAAAACCGACCGATCCTGCAATTTTAAAGCGTTTTGCTTTGCCGGAAGGTTTTTCCAAACATGTCCATTTCAATGGCCCCTGCTATCTTGGCTCTATGGGCATCCATATCTTTAAAAAAGAAGCTCTTGTTTCCCTCCTTAATGAAGAGGGCGATGATTTTGGGAAGAACCTGATCCCTCTTCAGATGAAAAAAGGGAAAACCTCCGCCTTTATTTTCGATGGCTACTGGGAAGATATCGGCACGATCCGCTCCTATTATGAAGCAAACCTTGCCTGTACAAAAGACAATCGCCCTTTTTCCATTGAAAATGTGGAAAGGCCGATCTATACAAGGATCCGCGATCTTTCGCATCCGGTGATCCAAGACAGCACGGTCTTTCAATCGCTCATCAATGAGGGCAGCGTGGTCAGGAATTCCACAATCACAAACAGCATCATAGGGATCGAAAGCATG
>JASHWM010000031.1 GCA_030044075.1 Candidatus Rhabdochlamydia sp.
AGGTGAAGGTTCATCACATCTTTTAGAGGAAAGATCGTTTAGCGTGATCCTAAATGCTAAATTCCCATCAGGATTGCGAGCTTTCCTCAATTTAAGATGGAGCGGGCTTTCAGCAAAGTTCATGCTTTGCAGAAGATGATTCACCTTGCTCCGAAGTTCGTGGGATGTCCCGTGTATGCTAAACGCGCAAGTGTCAGAATCAGCCACAGGTGAGATGGAGTAGGATGTATCAAGGCCCTTGACCAGCCCGTCGTATTTTTTTATTTCATTAGTATAAATGGGAGGGATGCAATTTATTTTAAAACTCATAATATTTTAAATTATTTTTTAAATAAATTTTAAATGTAAGTTAATAAAAACTCAATAAGGAATAGACCTTGAAAATTCAAATGGTCGAAGACGAGAGAAACGACTCCATCAATTCATTTCATATCACAAAGAGACAAGGGGGTTTCTGATCCAAATGATCTGCTGGACCTGCTCGGGGGAAACAATGATAAATTGGGGGAGTGTTTGGCTTAATTGTTTGAAGTTGATCTGTAGAAGGCCATTGCTAGCAGAAATGCTCAGCACATTTTGAATCAATCCGTTTTGTATGGCCGGGTTGAATGGGCCGGTAAGGGTTGTTTGGATCCATACCTGATTTTGCGGGGATGTGACAAAAGGCGCGGCTTTGAGCTGTGTTACAGCAGAGGCAATATCTTGAGCGCGTAGAATCGGATCGACTGAATAATAGGGAATGACTCCTGGAGGTGGGTAAGCTGTGAAAGGCTGTGTTGAATTGGGCAGGTTGGCGATGGTGCGAAAATACAGCAGCGCCGTCACCTGTTCTACGGGAAGTACGATATATTGCTGGATCCCTGCATTTTGTGTGGATTGGTAGGTGATAATTAAGAGGGTGTCATTGGGTGTTTCCGTGATGTCCTGCACATAGGGGATAAGCCCATTGATAATGGGCTGATAGGTGGAATAGGGGCTGGTTGGCGGCAATATTGTCTGAATTGCGAATTCGGGGACTTGCGTGCGCCCCCCAATGATCAATGACTCAAATATATTGAAGATCTCTTTGCCCCGCACCATCGAATCGATCGGGAAGATTGCTGCCTGGCCGCTTGCGATCAAAGCTGCAAGAGAGCTGCTAGTTGTTGTATTTGCAGCAAATGAAGGCAACCATGCGAGCAAAAAAACTAGGGCAAGGCGCATACATGTCCTCATGAAAAAATTTCAATAAAGGAAGTTACGTAGTCTGTCAAAAATCATCAAGAAATATTTATTGAAAAAAGCGGGCTAAAAACGTTTGCCGTCTTTCTGGGAGAGTTCTTTAATTTTATCAAGAAGAGGGGCGATGCCGACTTTTTCTTTTGCGGAGATCGCAAACAAAGTAGAAGGATCAAAAGGATAGCGTTTTGTAAATTCTTCCAAATACTCTTTAGACTCTTCTGCATCGACTTTGTTGAGGGCGACAAGAAAAGGTTTTTCGAGCATCTGCGGGTTATATTTTTGCAGTTCTTCTTGCAAGATAAGAAAATCATCAAAAGGGTCCCTTCCTTCCCAGCCCGCAATGTCGATAAGGAAGACAAGAACAGACGTCCTTTCGATATGCTTAAGGAATGAAAGGCCAAGGCCTCTGTCTTGGTGGGCATCGCGGATGATCCCCGGAATATCGGCGATGAGGACGCGGGAATAATCGTCAAACTGCACAAAACTGAGGTTTGGATAGAGAGTGGTAAAAGGATAGGGGGCGATCTTGACTTGCACATGTGTGATCGCTGACATAAAGGTTGACTTGCCTGCATTGGGCATCCCGACAAGCCCTACATCGGCGATGAGCTTGAGCTCAAGTTCGATTTCTTTTAATTCTCCTTCAGTGCCTTCAGTGCAGATGTTGGGAGCCTGGTGGGTTGGGGATTTGAAATGGTCGTTGCCTTTTCCCCCTTTGCCGCCTTTGCAGATCTCGATCTTGGTGTTGTCTTCTGTACAGTCGTAAAGGACTTCCTTGCTAGAAGCGTCTCTGATGATCGTGCCGCAAGGAATTTGAATGACAAGATCTTTGCCGTTGCGCCCTTGTCTTTTGTTCCCTCCGCCAGCGCTGCCATTCTCTGCTTTAAGAATTTTCTGGTTGCGGAAGTTTTCTAAAGAATAAATTTGAGAGGAAGTTTGCAGAAAAACGGATCCGCCATTGCCGCCATTGCCGCCCGCAGGGCCGCCTTTAGGAATGAATTTTTCCCGGCGCCATGCGACAACGCCATTGCCGCCATAACCGGCAGAAAGGGTAATGGTTACTGCATCAACGAACATAAAAAACTCAAATATAAAATATTAGGATGCCATTTTTGCAATGGCATCCAAAAGTGTTATCCGATAGGAAGGACAGAGACGTAAGTGCGATTAGTCTTGCGATAGGAAACAATGCCATCGATCAGAGAAAAAATGCTATCATCCCGACCTCTGCAGACGTTCTTTGCAGGGTGCCATTTTGTGCCTCTTTGGCGTACAATGATGCTGCCCGCTTTGACAAATTCACCTTGCGTTGCTTTAATTCCAAGTCGCTGTGAGTTTGAATCGCGACCGTTCCTTGTCGATCCTTGACCTTTCTTATGTGCCATTATGATCCTTCCTTATTCGACAATATCAGTGATTTTCACACGAGCATAGTGTTGACGGTGTCCCACTTTGCGTCGTATTCCTTTACGTTGCTTATATTTAAAAGCAATAACTTTAGGTCCTCTTACAAAATCAACGAGCTCACCGCGAACAGTGGACTGAAGATGGGGGCTTCCAATCTTGATGGAAGAACCGTTATTGATAAAAAGAACCTGTTTAAATTCGACAATTCCGTTTGCGTCGGCATCAAGGAGTTCTACATCGATGATGTCACCCTTTTCAACTCGGTATTGCTTTCCGCCGGTTTGAATAATTGCGTACATTATATCTCCTGGTAAGATTCAAATGTTCAGG
>JASHWM010000032.1 GCA_030044075.1 Candidatus Rhabdochlamydia sp.
AGTTTTGCCGTTTTCGAAAGACGCCGATGTCAGATATCCCTTCCGGGGCATTTTTTTTTACCTGCATATGGATGTGCCTTATCAAGTCAAACGAGAACGTCTTTGCTGTGATGTTCCTGCTCATATCCAAAAGAGCTGTACGATAATCGATGATCTGCTTTTTTTCGGAGGTTAGCTTTTTCTCATCCATTGTTCCCAAAGCCAAAAGTTCTTCCATCGTAGTAGAGAGCCGATTGGACTCCAGGGAATTAAGGGCTTCTTTTGTTGTGATAAGAGAAAAAACGTTCTCTGGATGCGGCACAGATGATAGGATCTCATCATAGCGTCCAATAACAGAATGGGCCTTTCCAATCAAATCGATCAAAGAGTCCCAATGCAGCGATGAAAGGGGGAGGCTGCTAGGTACGCACGTTTTTATTTTCATTTTATACTACAACAAGAGAGTAATATTTACATCCTTTATCATAATAAAAATTTCTTAAACAACAAATTTGTCAGTCGGCAATGTCTATTGTTGGGATTTGTAATAAGGCTCTTTTAGATGTTGTGGCTCATTGAGCTGGTTATAGTCGATGAGGATTTCTTCTCCGGCCTGAATGTCCTTGATGGCAAAAACGGTTCCATCTTTGTTTCTTGAAATATTGGGATGATCGGAATGGTTGAGGAACCAGCCAATTTCCATGCGGTCAAATCTCTCAGGACACAGACATTCCTCATCATTAAGGTAGACACAGTACGGCAGAAATTCTTTCGGAATATCGCTTATCTTTGCTGTCCTAGGCTTGGAAGGTGCAATGAACACTTGTGTATCTTTTGGGATGTCATGAGTTGCAAAAACACCTATGCCGCTGATTGCAGATACTTTTATAATACAGGAAAACTCATTCCACAACATTATGAATCCTGGCGTGAGAAGAACACTTCCTCAGCAATTTTAATGGCCTCTACAGAGGCAGGAAAGCCGTTATAGCCGATCATGAAAATGATCAGCTCGATAATTTCATTTTTTGTCCAGCCGACATTTAGCATTCCCGCAATATGGGCTTTCAAAGGCAAGCCTGTGATCCCCTGTCCCATGAGGTTGGCGACTGCTGCGAGCTCCCTATCTTTGTCAGAAATCCCTTTTCTTGCATAAAGGTCACCGTAGGCAAAGTCTACGATATAGCTGGCAAAGTCGGGGGAGATCTTGCTGAAAGCTTCGATCAAGGAGAGCGCATTGTCTCCCAAAATCTCCCGGATGCGTTTGGATCCTACTTCAGTCTCAGACATGTTTTTCCTGCCTATTTTAAATAGAAAAAAATAACAAAAAAAAAGGAGCAGAGTCAATGATCTTTTATGGGGAATGGGTTGAATAATAATGTCTAAAGAAATATTTGTTAAAAAAAACTAGCTTGGAGGTCATATGGGAGATGTGTCATTTCTAGAAAAAAAGACTGGGGAATTCATTCAAGAGCTTGAAGCTAAAGATGGGCCTCCCATCTATACACTCTCTATCGAGGCGGCCCGGTCTGTCCTTGATACGCTCCAGGCGCAGCCTGTCAAGAAAATGGCGGCTCATATCCAGGACGTGACGCTCCCGTGCGGCCCAAAGGGAGAAGTATCCATACGAATCGTCAGACCTCCAAATACTGACGAGGCCCTTCCTGTAGCGATGTACTTCCATGGGGGAGGATGGATCCTTGGCAACAAGGATACACACGATAGGCTTGTTAGAGAAATTGCCTGCGGAGCCGATGTCGCTGTAGTGTTCGTCAATTTTACTCCTTCTCCGGAAGCCAAGTACCCAACCGCTATCGAAGAGGCCTACGAGGCCACCAAATATATCTATGCCCATGGGAAGAAATGGAACCTGGATTGCTCCCGTTTTGCAGTTGTAGGAGACAGCGTTGGAGGAAATATGGCGATCGCCGTCACACTGCTTGCGAAAGAGCGCAAAGGGTCCAAGATCGATTATCAGGTTCTCTTCTATCCCGTCACTGATGCGAATTTCAACACCCCATCCTATCAGAAGTACGCAGAAGGCCCCTGGCTCACGAAAGCTGCCATGGAATGGTTTTGGAATGCGTACGCGCCTGATGCTGAGTCAAGAAAAAAACCGACGGCATGCCCTCTTCAAGCCTCGTTAAAGCAGCTCGAGCACCTTCCTCCTGCGCTGATCATTACCGATGAGAACGATGTCCTTCGCGATGAAGGAGAGGCGTATGCACATAAACTGATGAGGGCAGGTGTTGAGGTCACTTCGGTCCGCTATCTTGGAACAATACATGATTTTGTCATGCTCAACCCTCTTTGCGACACACCGGCCGCCCGCGGCGCGATCTCTTTTGCAACGGCAAACCTCCGAAGGATATTTCAAAAGCAAAAGGGAGCAAAACATAAAGCTGCTTGAGGCTTATTTGAGGTTCCCGATCAGAGAGTGGTAAAGGGAAAGCTGCTCATCTCGCATGGCGTTGCCTGAAGGGTCTACAAGTTTTTTTGCTACGGTGTCTCTCACTTTTTGAGAGGTCTGGTAGCGCATGTCGGGCTGTTTTGTCTCTGCAACCGTGACAATC
>JASHWM010000033.1 GCA_030044075.1 Candidatus Rhabdochlamydia sp.
CATTCTACAAGCTATCAAATAAAAAATCAATTACTGGGATAGGCTCATGGTTGAAAACAAAAAAGAATAGATTGGTGTCACTTTCAGAAAAAAAGCCAATACAGTGATATTCCAAAACAGGCCCAGACCTGGATATGCAAAATAACGTGGAGGGTGTTTGGGACGACATGATCTTTTCTTGCCGGAAGAAACGTATGCGTATCCTGATATTCTTCAAAGCCTGCTTTATTCCCTTGGACCAGATACCCGCCGCCGAAATAAGGGATCCACCAAGCAGTGATCGTCCCAAGGGTAATGAATCCATAAATGATCGTAAATAGAAGCTTGGCCCAAAGGGGAAATGGGCTCCCTAGATAAAGAAAAGTAGCTGCAAGGGGAAGCAGTACAAGGACTGCATTTATCAAAGATCCGATCAACCGGATCTTAAATGAATGGGCTTTTCTAAGGGCTGCAAGGTCAGTGAACGGGCGCACCTCGACCCAATCATGAAGGGCCATGAAAAGAAATAAAATGCATTGAAGAATGAGAAAAAAATAGATCATAGGGCACTACCCATATCTAGAAGGGAGTTGACAAGGAGCTGCGAGAGCCACTTTTCGTAATCGTCAGGTGTCCATCCTCTGTCTACGACAAGCATCCGGTAAATGTCGCGCCCTGTCAGGGCCCAGAGGATGTCGCGGGCGTTTTCTAGGGTCAGACCTTTGGCCAGGTGATTTTCATTCATCAGTTTTTTGGCGTATTCTCCCTGTCTTTCATAGCGCCGTTTTTCCCTTTCCTGTTCGAGTTCCCTGAATTCGGGCCCGACTAAAGAGACACCGCGCAAAATGTCCACAAGCTCTCTTTCGGCATCATAGATTTGGCGGGCAATCTTAGCAGTGATGCTGAGCCGCTTCTTTGGAGATTTCTCCTGCATGGAATCGTCTACAAGAGAAGAAAACTGGTCAGGTGGAAGGGCAGCATCGATCAAAGACTGCAGCACCCCTCGTTTTGATTTAAATAGGGCATACACAGTTGGCATGGAAACATCAGCTGCTTTTGCAATCTTGCTGATTGTCATTTGGTCAAACCCTTCAGACTGAAAGAGCTTTTTTGCAGCTTCCAGAATGGAGGTCTTTGTCTTTGCTGCCTGTGCATCCCTTGTCTCAGAATTGTAGGCTCTTTTTTTTTCTTGTCCCATGTTGAATATACCTTGCTATAATCAATATAGTTTGCTACAACGTAATATTGAATATACTTTACTACATTCAATCGTTGCTGTCTATAAGTTTAACAAGGAGGCTGTTATGGAAGCAAATTATATAGCGCAAGCTGAAGAGTATTACACGCTAGTAGGAGAAAAAAATGCTGACGGTTTCAAAAAATATCTTCACTCCGATGTAGAATTTTACGGGCCTTTCGCTGTTTTAAAGGGAAAAGAAGCTGTTTTTGAGGCTACCAGCAATTTTACAAAAGCATTTAAGTCCCTTACGATACGAGCGAAGTTTGGTGCAAAAGACCAGGCCATGATCGTTTATGATACGGATATCTCAGGGATATCAAAGTGTTTCCCGGGTGCTTCGCTCCTTACATTTCATGATGGGTTGATCATAAAGATCGAGCTGTTCTACGATGGCAGCCGTTTCATGCAAAAGAAAGAAGAGATTTTCAAGTAGAATATTCAAAACTCCTATACGCTTTTCCCAGCAAGTATAGGAGTTATATCTCACAAAGGCGTTTCTGGGAGGAAGCCTCCTACTTGCATATTCCACATTTGGGCGTAGAGGCCATTTTGACTCAGTAGGGCAGAATGAGTCCCTTCCTCTACGATCTTTCCTTTGCTAAAGACTAAAATCCGGTCCATGCGGGAAAGCGTTGAAAGGCGGTGTGCGATCACAATGGTCGTTCGGTTCTGCATGAGCTTTTCTAGACTGTCCTGGAGATATTTTTCGGTTAGAGAATCCAACGATGAGGTCGCCTCATCCAAAATGAGGATGGGAGCATCTACCAGGATTGCTCTGGCGATCGCAATTCTTTGCTTTTCTCCTCCTGAGAGTTTGGTCCCTCTTTCACCAACCTTTGCATCATAGCCAGACGGGATATTTCGAATGAATTCATCGCAATGCGCCATCTTGGCAGCGGCAATGACCTCTTCGTCTGTTGCACCTGGCTTCCCATAGGAAATGTTGTCGCGAAGAGACCTATGGAACAGCATAGGTTCTTGAGGGATGAGTGCAATTTGGCGCCGCAGAGATTCCAGGGTTACGTTTGCTATATCCTGCCCATCGATGAGGATCTTGCCGCTATGCAAGGAGAAAAATCGTAGGATCAGGCTGATGAAGGTTGATTTTCCAGCTCCAGTAAATCCAACCAGTCCAACTTTTTCACCGCCATGGATGTGGGCATGTTTGTCTGAGAATAGCTTTTTCTCCCCATAATGGAATGATACGTTTTCAAAAATGATCTCGCCACTTTGGATCTTTAGCTCTTTTGCAAGCGGCTTGTCACCCATATCTTGGGGATCAAGCATGACCGAGTAGGCTTGTTTTGCAGTGCCAAAGGACTGGAAAAAGACTGGTAAGGCCCCTCCGACAGCCCACATGATCGCGGCGATATTCCACATTGTGCCGACCACTTGAGCTACTTCTCCTGTGGTGATCTGATGATGGAGCCACAAATAGATGACCAGTCCATTGATCCCTAGAAAGCAGAGGATGACGTAGAAAATCGATGTGACACTTCGCATTTTTTCAACGTACCTCTTGGCAGAAATATTGGTTTTCTCTTCTTCTTTCTGAAAGGGGACCAATGAGGCCTTTTCGTATCTAAAGCGATAGAACAGGTTAACCGCAAAGTAGTTGGTGAGGCTATCGACGATCTTTCCCAGGAGCGTGCTGCGCGATTCCCCGTGACGATGTTCATACAGGTCACATTTCTTGCTGAAGATTAAACATATGATGAGGTGGACAAAGACCCATAATAGCAAGATCCCAGCAAGGAATGGGTGCACAAACCAGAGAAATATTGCTCCTAAGATCGATGTCGTAATGGAGGAGAGAATAGGCCAAAATAACTGTTGGAGGATCGATTCCAGCGATGTGGTCATGTCTGAGATCTTACTAGCCAAACTACCGGCAAACCGTTCAATGAAGTACTGCGGAGAGTGTTGTTGAACATGATCAAACATGCTCATGCGAAGATCAGCCTGCAGCCTTGGGATGGCCCTTGCCATGAGGAAACCCATGCTGCGGGAGTTGATTTCAATAAAAATAATAAAGCAGATGCTTACGATGATCGGCGCTTGAAGAAAGTCCCATGCTAAAGCCCTGCTTGCTTCATTTTGAGCGAAAATATCGATCACCCATCGCAAAATAAACGGCCAGAGAAGGGCGTCCAAACAATTCAGACAGTCCTGAATGAGAACAGTGAAGAACGTCCCCTTTTGCCTTTTCATGAACTTCCAAAAGAAACCGATCAGCGTTTTATACGAGACCATTCAGATAAGCCCCGCATGTTGCCGTAGTTTTGCGCCTTCGTAAAATTCTTGAAATGCTAAGATGACAGCATCCATATCACTGCGGGATACATTCAGGTGAGTAACAAGCCGTATTGTTTCTTCAACCCATATCAAGATCCCTTTAGAACAAGCAAACTCAGCAAGCGCCTCATGTCCATCTGGACCTATATGAATAAAAACCATATTAGTATAAACCTCAACTTTCCCGTGAAGATGACTTATTTGGGATAATCCTTGCGCAAGGAAAGCAGCATTTTGATGGTCTTCATCAAGTCTTTCAATATGATGTTCAAGAGCATACAGGCCTGCTGCTGCCAAAATGCCTGCCTGCCGCATGCCGCTGCCTACCATTTTCCTTAAGCGCCTGGCTCTTTCAATAAAAGGTCGATCCCCGCAAATGATCGATCCGGCGGGAGCGCCTAGACCTTTTGAAAGGCAAAATGTGACCGAGTCAAAATGGCGGGCAATCTCTCTTATAGGAACTTTCAAGGATACCGCAGCGTTAAAAACCCTGGCGCCATCCAAATGGATCTTCAGTTGATGCCTTTTTGCGAAATCAGACGCCTCTTCAAGGTAACCTAAGGGAAGGACCTTGCCTCCTTGCGTATTTTCAAGGGCAAGAAGCCTCGTGATTGCGAAATGGGAATCGTCTGGTTTAATCGCTTTTTGTACTTTCTCTAGATCCAAGGATCCGTTGCTTTCAAATTCGATTGGGTGTGGACAAACACCTCCTAAAACAGATGCTCCTCCAGCTTCCCACTTGCACAAATGAGATGCGCTTCCTGCAATGAATTCTTCTCCCCGTCCGCAGTGGGCCATGACGGAGAGAAGGTTCCCTTGCGTTCCTGATGTAACAAATAAAGCAGATTCTTTGCCGAGCAGTTTGGCCGCGTGTGATTCCAGTTGATTTACTGTTGGGTCTTCTCCCAAAACATCGTCGCCAACTTCAGCTTGATAGATTGCGATGCGCATCTCTTCTGATGGCTGAGTGACCGTATCGCTCCTTAAGTCAATTAGATGGGATTTGATAGTGGACATAACCTTCCTCCTGAGCAAAAGCAGCAGTATAATCCTCTCTCTCAAGTAGAATCAAGTCATTCAGCACACCACTTTATTTTCACGGATCGCTTTTTTAAAAGATCTCCCAAGAAAAATCGCTACGATCAGCCATAATCCGAGTAAGGGAAAACATAAGGCGCCGCTTAGGACCAGGTAGTAGGATTTACCGGTGATTGTCCCAAAAGCTGATTGGAGGGGAACAAGGGACATATTGAAAATAGATCCTGCCTGCTTTGAAGAGCGTGATCCAAACGTCTCTATCCAGGCCTGGGCCTTGAATTTAACATCCGGTGTCGTAGGGATATAAAGCTGTTTCAAAGCGGGGCCGTTTAAAGCGTAGTTAATTGCTTTTGATCCGACCATAAGTGCAAATAAGAAGGACAGGCTGTTCAAGCTCAAAAAGCCGAATAGGGCGCAGCCCACGATAATAGGCATTGCTGCAAGCGCTGTTCCAACGCCCAGGAATCGAGTTACATTGCTAATCCCTAATAAAAGGCATAATAAAGAGACAATATTCACGCTTGACCCATAGATGCTCAAATAATTGCTTAGGGCAACGCCTGAATATTGTGTGCTGG
>JASHWM010000034.1 GCA_030044075.1 Candidatus Rhabdochlamydia sp.
AAGCGAAAAGAAAGGAAAGAAGAAGGGAGGGTTTTTTCATCAATTAAAATGCACCTTTTGGAAAAATCATCAAAGGGACCGTTTTGAAGATGAGCTTTAGGTCAAAAACAAAAGTGTGCTCTTCGACATATTTTTCTTCAAGGACTACGCGTTCCTCAAATGTGAGGAGGTTTCTTCCGGAGGTCTGCCATATCCCGGTGAGGCCTGGCCGCACTGACAGGATCTTTCCGGCTTTTTTGCCATAGAACTTTTCAACCTCTTCAGCAAATGCAGGCCTGGGTCCGACGATGCTGAGGTCTCCTATGACCACATTCCAAAACTGGGGGAACTCATCCAGAGAGGTTTTTCTTAGAAATTTCCCAATTAGTGTGATCCTGGGGTCATTTTTTAACTTCCTGAACTTTTCCCATTCAGTCTTTAAGTTCTCATCCTTTGCAAGGACCTCTTGAAGTTTTTCGTCAGCATTGACACACATGCTTCGGAACTTGTAGCAGGAGATCTCTTTTTGGTTCTTTCCAAGTCTTTTGCTCGCATAAAAAATGGGACCTTTCGAGCTTGCCTTGATAAGGAGGATGATCATTACAAGGAGGGGAGAAGAGAGAAAAAGAACAGAAATGGAAAAAGCAATATCAAAGGCTCTTTTCACATTATTTCGATAAAAAGACATATCGTTAACACTTTCTTTCGATTAAACTATTCGCGATGTCTTCCAAATGCCCTGTTGGATAGGGAAGTTTGGAGAGAAGGGAAATGGCCATGTGGAAAAAGTCCTTTGCAGTCGAGTTTGCCTCAGCAAGACCTAATATCGCAACGGCGTTCAACTTGCTTTTTTTCTGATCGGACCCGACCGGTTTCCCAAGAGTTTGGACCGAACCTGTCACATCAAGGATATCATCTGTGATCTGGAACGCAAGGCCTAAGTACTTGCCAAATAAAGCCAGGACATCCATTTCTTCAGGAGGAATGGAGGCAATGATCCCTCCAAAGCATACAGAAGCCTGCAGGAGGGCTGCTGTTTTTCCAAGATGGATCTGCTGAAGAGTTGTCCAATCGATCTTATGTCCTGTAAAGGACATGTCCAGGCTCTGCCCTCCGACCATTCCCAGAGGTCCGGCAGCTTGTGCAAGCGCGCGGACAAGGGCTGCTTTTTTTGCATCATCAATCAGGGGCGCATTTGCGATGACTTCGAAGGCATAGGTCAGAAGGAAATCACCTACGAGCAGCGCATGGGACTCAGGGAAGGCTTTATGAAGTGTCGGCCTGCCCCTTCTGATGTCGTCGTTGTCCATGCAGGGAAGGTCGTCGTGGATGAGCGAATAGGTATGCACCAGTTCAATGGCGCAGGCAGGGGTGACAAGAGCTTCGAGTGGCGCTCCTAGGGCCTTCCCGCTTATACAAACGAGCAGAGGCCGAAGGAGCTTCCCTGTAGGAAATACCGCGTACCTTGCGGCGGAAAACAGATTTGTGGGGATCGTTTCCTCAGGGTCTTTGAGGAGCTCTGAGAGCCTTTTTGTGATCTGCTCTTTTACTTCTGAGAGAATGTCAACGCTAGAAATACTCATTTGGCACCTTGGGAAGGGATTCCGATTCCAAAATATTCAAAACCTTTTGCTTTCATCTCATGGTGTTTATATTGGTTGCGGCCATCGAAAAACACGGGCCTTTCCATTTTTGATAAAATGTTGCCAAAGTCGACAAAACGGAACTGCCGCCATTCTGTAACAAGAACAAGGGCATGGGCCCCATGGGCTGTCTCGTACTCGTCGCTGCACCAGGAGATGTTCGGATGGTCGAGGATTTTTTTTGCGTTGTCCATGGAGATGGGATCAAATAATCGGACATGGGCTTTTGCTTCCAAAAGCTCCTTGATAAGTTCGAGGGAAGGAGCTTCCCTCATATCATCAGTGTCTGGCTTGAAGGACAGTCCCCAAATGCCCACAGTCTTTCCTTCTACTCCGCCATCTTTTAAGAAATAGGAGGAGATTTTTTTTGCGAGGACCTTTTTCTGTCTTTTGTTGATATGTTCGACAGCTTCTAAAATAAGCGCTTCATACCCGACGCTCTTTGCCATTGCCTGCAAAGCCCTGATATCTTTAGGGAAGCAGGAGCCGCCAAAGCCTGCGCCTGCGTACAGAAAATGAAATCCGATGCGATGGTCTGAACCAATGCCCAAACGGACATTGTTGATATTTGCTCCAAGCTTTTCGCAGAGACCTGCCATTTCGTTCATAAAAGAGATGCGTGTTGCCAGCATTGCATTGGCAGCATATTTGGTCATTTCAGCAGAGGCGATATCCATGCAGATGATCCGATCATGGTTGATTGTAAAAGAACCGTACAGGTCTTTCATCAGGCCAAGGGCCTTGTCATTGTTTGCGCCAATGATGATCCTGTCTGGCTTAAGACAGTCGCTTACGGCGCAGCCTTCTTTGAGGAATTCCGGATTGGAGACCACATCGAAAGTGGCATTGCTCCCAGATTGTTTCAGCACATCCTCGATGAGGTGCTGGACAAAGGCGCATGTCCCGACCGGCACAGTCGATTTGATGGCGATGACATGGTAGCTTTGCAAATGCCTTGCAATCTCTCTTGCGGCCGTTTCGATATAAGAGGTGTCGCAGGAGCCATCCTCTTTGGAAGGGGTTGGCACCGCGATAAAGCATAAGAGCGACTTTTCAACCGAGCTTTTATAGTCGGTCGTAAAGAACAGCCTTTTTGCTTCGGTATTTCTTTTGACAATCTCTTCCAGGCCCGGCTCGTAGATGGGGATGATCCCATTCTTCAGGTTTTCGATCTTTTCCTTGTCGATATCAAGACAGGTCACATGGTGTCCCATTTCGGCAAAGCAGCTTGCAGATACAAGGCCGACATATCCGGCGCCCACCACTAAGATATGCATACGGGCTCCTTTTGTTGCAGAAATAATTTGCCTTCTTTGAGCTGGTAGACAAGGTCGCAAAGGCTTGCAAGTTCAGCATCGTGGGTCACGACTACAAGGGTCTTATTTTCTTTTTTTGTCAGAGAAATGAGAAGGTCGTGGATCTGTTTTGACGTGGCGTGGTCCAAGTTTCCCGATGGCTCGTCAGCAAGGATGATCGCAGGGGAAAGGCAGAGGGCCCGTGCGATCGCTGCCCGCTGTTTCTCTCCTCCGGAGAGTTTTTTTGCAGCCAGGTCCTTTCTGTGCAACAGCCCAACGTCTTCCATGAGCATGAGGGCCCTGTTATAGTGCTTGCCGCCTTTACTTACATCTTTTCTTGCTATCTTTGCCGGCATCAAAATGTTGTCTATCACAGAGCAGCCCTCCAGCAGGTTATACGCCTGGAAGATAAAGCCGATCTCTGCATTCCTTACGGAGTACATCCCGGAGTTGTAGGGGTCTTTTCCCAAAAGGTGAAGGGTCCCGCTTGTGGCTTTTTCCAAAGTTCCTAATATGTGCAGGAGCGTGCTCTTCCCTTCGCCAGACTTTCCCATAATGGCCACAGAGGACCCGCCTGGGACCTGTAAAGAAAGGCCGCGCAGGATGTCTACCTTCTCTGGATAGTCGAAGGTTTTGAAGATCCCTTGTGCATCGATTGCGAGGTCTTGATCGTTCATTCGCCCCTCAAAATTTCAGATGGTTGCATCCGGGACGCTTTCATCGCAGGGATAATTCCTGAGAGCAGGGCAATGAGAGGTGTCGCAATGAGGATGAAGAAGAGGGCCGATGTGCTAAGCTCTTTTGGAAGGGAGTTGCCGTAAAAGGCCGGATTAAAGACCTCATGCCCTTGTAAGAAGCTGAGGGCCTGGACGATCTGGTCAAGATGCGAAAGGGTGAACACTGCAGAGGTGATGCCGATCAGACAGCCGATGATCCCTAAGAATACGCCGCAAGAACCAAAGATGAGCGCGATGCTTTTTGAAGATGCCCCCATGGACATCAGGATCCCGATCTCTTTTTTCTTGTCATTTACCATGATGATAAGAAGAGAGAGGATGTTGGAGCAGGCAACAAAAAGGATGATTATCCCGATGAGGGTAAACAAATATTTGTCGCTCTGAAATTGCTTGAGGAGGTCTTTAGCAAAGTCATATTCAGCAAACGTTGTGACCTTCCAGTATTTTGCGATCCCTTGCTGTTCTAGGAGCTTTTCAATTTTTTGTTTCATCTCGCGGGTGCTTTTCAAATCGCCTGTCCATACGCGGATCCCGTTGGCGCTGGAGCGGTCAAAGTAAATCTGGGATTGCGCTGCATTGATCGTATGGACAACTTCTGAAGGGACCAGCACGGCGCGGTTCCCCACAGACATAATCCCCGGGTCATAAAAGCCGGCGACATAAACGGGGACCTTTTGTTCCTGCACAGAGCTTGTTGTAGGAGAAGAAAAAGAGAGGGTTCCCTTGTCTCCGAGGACGACGCCGTTTTCTTGGAACTGTTTGGAGACGATCATGCCCCTATGTTCCCCCTGCTTTGGCAAAAAGAACTCTTTCCCCACTTTATAGAGCCAGAAGGGGGCGATGTCGGGAGCTTTTTCAAAAGAGCTGTGGTATTGAAGGCTTGCGATCTTTCCTGTTTCAAAAGGAAAAGGGATTGTCCCTTTGCATGGCTTGCCCTGGATCTTCGTCTGAACGGTTGTTTCAAGCAAAGAAGAGATGCCTTCGACATCAAGCTGG